>JALWSL010000063.1 GCA_027080405.1 Planctomycetaceae bacterium | reverse complement strand
ATCCTGTTCCCCCTGCAAAGTGACGTGCAAAGGTTGTATCGAAAAAGAGACGCAATCGCGTCATTGCTGGGATGTCGAATGTGATTACGTTTGCATTCCTCCCGTGAAATTCCCCTGGATGAAATGTTGCGAACTTCCGTGCCCCACAATTCGTAAAATCCACGTGATGAAGCGACGTGACTATAAAATCGATATCTGCCGGTTCCACTGGAAGCTCAAAAAAATCTGGCCCTGCTGTGACAACGCTTCCCCCAAAGAGTAGGATGGCCGCTTACTTCCATGCTATTTTCTGGCAAGTGTAAAAACGGTTGATAGCCATGACGATCAAGCTCAATCCGGCGCAGACGACTCAGGATTATACGTTACAAGTTTCCGCGCAACTGAAGGCGAAGCGTTTGCGTATTGTGTTCGCGGAGAGCTGCACAGCGGGACTGTTAGCCGCCACATTGGGGCAAATTCCCGGGATATCCGAATCGCTTTGTGGTTCTGCGGTGACGTATCGCAATGCAACCAAAGCGGGCTGGCTGGGGGTTGACACAAAACTGCTTGATGATCCCGCCATCACTGCTGTCAGTGATCCCGTGGCCCGTCAGATGGCAAAGGGCGTTCTCCAGATGACTCCCGAAGCAGACCTGGCTGTTTCTGTAACCGGACATTTGGGGCCTGATGCTCCCACTGACCAGGATGGGCTTGTTTTTGTCGGCATTGCCCAACGAAAACAGAGCGAACAGGATATAATCGTGCATCGCATCGAACTGGAATCATCCTATCCTCAACAGCAGGAAAGGAACGTCTCGCTACGAGTCGCCCGGCAGGAAGCTCTGGTACAAACAATTATGAAACTGCTGAATTCATTTCTTCAACAATGATCCGTCCTGCGGTTTCAATCATGGAACGATCAACATCCAGATGCGTGACAGCTCGCAGACGATTGCCACCGATGGCGTAAAGTTTGACGCCCCGTTTGCGCAATCGTGACTCCAATTCCGAAGCCGTGATCGAGCCGCCTGCAATCTGAAAAAAAAGAATGTTTGTTTCGACATCTTTCCGGTTGACCTCAAGCCCGGGGGCATCAGAAATAATTTCCGCAAGCCGTTTTGCGTTGGCGTGATCTTCCGCCAATCTATCCCGATGATTTTCGAGAGCGTACAGTGCGGCGGCGGCAACGATACCCGCCTGTCGTAAACCGCCGCCGAACATCCGCCTCGCCCGACGGGCACGTGAAATCGTCTGTTCGTCTCCCACAAGAATCGATCCCATCGGACAGCCCAACCCTTTGGAAAAACAGATGCTCACGGTATCGAAATACCGAGCGACGTCTTTCGCCAAATAACCTTTGGCAATGCAGGCATTGAAAAGACGGGCCCCATCGAGATGATTTTTCAAACCGTTTTCTCTTGCCCAGTTCGTTACTCTTTCAATCTGGCCTAAAGGATATGCTTTCCCGCCCCCGATATTTGTTGTGTTTTCCAGACAAAGAAGCCGTGTGGGTGAGAAAAACTGCTTGTCTGGTCGAAGCGAATCGAGCAGATCGTCCACATCGAGCATTCCCTGATTTCCTGCGATTGTGCGAACCGTCACTCCGGAAAGGGCGGCCGGAGCCCCGACTTCATAACTGGCAATATGCCCCTGTTGTTCAATCAGCAGTTCCTCCCCTGCCCTGCAGTGAGCCCAAATCGCAGTCTGGTTCGATTGCGTGCCGGTACAGCTAAACATCGCAGCCGGTTTTCCCAGCAAATCACAACAAAGTTCTTCCAGGCTGTTTACTGTTGGATCTTCCGAAACGGTATCATCCCCCACTTCGGCTTCGCACATGGCCTGCCTCATGGCGGGCGTCGGTTTGGTAAAAGTATCGCTGCGAAGATCTATTTGTTGGACGGGCATGCTTGTACTCAAAAAAATTATTCGGGTTCTCGCGCAGAATTCGAAACAAGGATAGTGTATATTGCAGTCGATTGTAATTGACAGGGTCTGAAATTGGAGAGCCTCAAATGAATTCCGAATCTACATCCCATTCGACTCGCCGACTTTTGATGCAAGGGGCGATAGCGGCTTCTGCCGGACTGCTCGGCGTGAAAAACATTCAGGGAGCTGGCGAAAAAGTCGCGATCTCCAAACGGAAGGGGCGAATCAGACAATCTCTCGTTCATTGGTGCTACAAAAAATACTGGCCAGTTGAAGAGATGGCCAAACTGGCTGTCAAGCTGGGAATTCCCAGTATCGAATTGATCGATCCGAAGCATTGGCCTGTGCTCAAAAAACATGGTTTGACCTGTGCCATTTCGGGGAGTCATCCTTTTCGGATCGGCCCGAACAACCCTGCAAATTGGGATGCAGTGCGAGAAAAACTGACCACGCGCATCAATCAAGCTGCCGATTTTGGCTGTCCTTCCGTCATTACCTTCACCGGAATGGCTGACGGGATTTCCAACGAACAGGGAGCCGACAACTGTGTCAGATTTTTCAAGGAATTGATGCCGCTGGCTGAAAAAAAGAAGGTGAATCTCTGTCTGGAAATGCTGAATACACGGGATCATTCGCATCCGATGAAAGGGCATCCCGGTTATCAGGGGAACCACACCGAATACTGTATCGATATCATCAAGCGGGTTGGTTCACCGCGCATGAAATTGCTGTTTGATATTTATCATGTGCAAATAATGGATGGCGATGTGATTCGACGGATCAGACAGCACCACGACTATATCGGGCACATTCATACTGCGGGGAATCCCGGTCGAGGTGAATTGGACGAGAATCAGGAGATCAGCTATCCGGCGATCATGCGAGCCCTTCTCGAAGTGAAATACCAGGGGTTTGTCGGTCAGGAGTACATTCCGACACGAGACGCGCTGACCGGTTTACAGGAAGCAGTTGCCCTGTGTGATGTGTAGCGTCTTTTCGATTCCCCATCGCGGCTGGTTCGTTCTGATAGCCGTAGGCAAACTGATATTTTCTAAAATTTGCGAGCCGTTCGCATACTTTTACCGTTAATAATACGGAAGGCGCAACCGGTTTCCGGGCGTCTTGCGTGCATTGAGAAGATCTCCCCTGCATCAGGAGTTGCGGTGTTTGAGGACGGAAATCATCTTGTTCTTTTTCCAAGCGTTGCCTACCGCGACGGAGAGCTAAACTCGTGGATTGCGAATGTCCACGGTTGGTGTTTCGATGCGGAGCACGAAACTGATTTCCAGCGGGCAACGGCGGGGATATTGCGTCGGGCTTTGAAGTTGCCGCGCGATGTTGAAGATCCTCCCTATTTCCGGGAACGATCCTGGGGTTTTGTCGTTAAAAGCCGCAAGAAAGTTTCGATCGAGATATCACACCCTCAAGGTTCATTTATCTTTCAGAAAAGTAAAGGTAACGGCCACTTCCGTGGGATCCTGGACTTGCAACTGGAAGATGGTTCGGATTCAACAAGCCGCACCGCACACGGGTCACTCAAGACGACAATCAATGCCCGCCGGGAAAATGACACCCGGCAGGTTTGTGGCGATATCCACCTGGTTGGCGATCGCGGGCTCTCTGTTGTTTCCGACATCGACGATACGATCAAGTTCACCAATGTCGACAATAAACAGGAGATGCTGCGAAATTCCTTCCTCCGCCCGTATCAGTCAATCGAGGGAATGGCTGACCTGTTTACCGAATTGGCAACGCCGGAGACTTCATTCCATTATATCTCGGCAACCCCCTGGCAGTTGTATCATCCCATCTCCAGATTTCTGTCGAACCATCATTTTCCAGAAGGCTCAATCCACCTCCGCAAATTTGAGCTAAAGGATATTACATTTCTGAAAAAGATATTTCCGACATACAAAAAAAAACGCAAGGTCATTGAATCGCTGCTTGCACACTATCCCGAACGTCGATTTTTGCTCTTTGGCGATTCTGGTGAGAGTGATCCGGAGATGTACGGAAAAATATATCGGAAGCACCCCGAGCAGATTGCCGGGATTTGTATTCGAAACACAAAAGGAGAATCTTCCAGCCTCACTCGCTATCAGCGCGCGTTCCATCAGGTTCCCGCTAACCGTTGGCATCTATTTGAACACGCCGGAAGTCTGCAGGATGATGTCCTTCCCAAACTGCTGGAGGGGACTGGCCGAGAGAAGTAAACGGGATGTCACCGGGCCATTCCATTTTTTTATCAAACGCGGCGACTCCCGGGAAATCAGGAGAGTTTGACAAAGATTTTCGATTACATCGCCTTTTCACTTCGGTTCCTCGATCCCGGCAACGGTTTTTGGCGAACTGGTTGACATTCTACGACATGTCGTTCAAGATAGAGTAACCGATAAATGCGGCTTTATTCAAAGCGATGTTTTGGCAGATTGAAAAGAAACGAGCTTTTCACTCGGTCGGTTTTGTGCAATTCGAGATTCCCGTTCGGGAGGTTGTTCCTGATTAAGACAGGGAGGGTGCTTCGATCACGAAACAGGAAAGAGATACCATTTGTACACTTGATTGACTGAGGCGTGTAAAGTAGACATTGTCACGGTTGGGAGTGTTGTGCGAAATGAATTCGTGCAGACTCGTATTTCACGATCATTTCATGCCTGAAAAAGTGCGTGGTTAGTCTTTTAGAGAAATTGAGGTAGAAATATGGCTGCGGGCCGACGTATTGACGTGGAAGAGGTCGGTGATGTCACCATTGCCACTTTTGTGGATAAGAAGATTTTGGATGAAAATAACATTCAGCAAATTGGGAGTCAGTTGTTCGCGCTTGTGGAAGAAGATGGCCGTAAGCGGATAATACTGGATTTTTCAAATGTGGAGTACCTTTCCAGTGCAGCACTGGGAAAATTGATCACGATGGATAAGAAGGTGAAGGCCAATTCGGGGAAATTGCGTCTCTGCTCAATTCGCCCCGATATTTATGAAGTGTTTGCGATCACCAAATTGAATAAACTGTTTGATATCAAAGATGCGCAGGAAGATGCCCTGCAAGGTTTTTGAAGCTGTTTCCGTCTCGGTTTGCGTTGATAAATTCAGGCCCTTGCAACGCAGTTTGGGACTGCAGGCGGCGAGAGCCCTTTCCAAAATTTGGTGTTCTGTATAAAAGCAGAGTAATTGTTCTGCATCGATGTGGGAATTTGCAACCAGACAGCGGGCCGGACGGTAATTTCTTTCTATGCCAGACAAGCCAGAATCAACTCGGGCAACAATGATTTCAGCCGAAGATTTCGACGAACTGTTCGATGAAACAATTCCGAGCGACACTGCCAAAGGGCAGGAAGTCCAGGAGCGGATCATTGCGCTGATGGAAAAATACAACTTTACTGAACGTGACATCTTCAGTACACGTCTGGCGCTGGAAGAAGGAATCATCAACGCGATCAAACATGGCAACCGGATGGATCAGAACAAGGTTGTTCGCATCCAATGGGCGATCAGTCCAGAGAAGATCCGGGTTGTCATCAAAGATGAAGGCCCCGGTTTCGACCCCTGCGATGTTCCCGACCCGACCGCTCTGGAAAATCTCGAACGTCCCTGTGGTCGCGGTATCATGCTGATGAAGGCGTTTATGGACTTGATCGAGTATTCAGAAAGAGGGACGATCCTCACCATCGAAAAAAATCAGGGAAGCGAATAGAGAGACCACTGCAGTCTGCTGCCGGGTTTTGGTGTGTGCAGTGTGCAGGCGGTGTTGATCTGAAAACGTCGGGATGGCGAGATGCTATTGGCCTGTCCCTGCTTCAATGACTTCCAACTGAAGCTGACAGGCTGATATTGGAATTGCTTTTTTATTAATGTCAGTCGCCAGTCTGTCTTTACGAAATTGCCGTCACAAACTTATCGAAACAGACTTTTCAAAACGAACGGACTATTTCCGAGTTCTCATCATTTTTCGCAGGAAATACGTTGGAAATACAATGAAAAAATTCATGGCTCTTCTCGCCCGAATTATCGCTGTCACTTTTCTGATCTCGTTGCCAAACAGCCAGGCAGCTGATCCGCAGCCGCCGAAAGGTTTTCGGGCCATCTTCAATGGAAAAGATCTGACTGGCTGGCACGGGATGAATCCACATGCTGTCGCAAAATTAACCGGTGAAAAGCGAAAATCGGTTCTTGAGCAACAGCGTGCTGATTTTCCCAATCACTGGACTGTGGAAAATGGCGAATTGGTCAATGATGGCCATGGCCCATACGCAACGACAGATGAAGAATTTGGCAATATCGAATTACGCTTGGAGTACAAAACGGTTCCGGGTGCCGATAGCGGCATTTACCTGCGTGGTGCCCCGCAGGTTCAAATTTGGGATTGGCATCAGAAATACGACCCGAAACGCCCCACCCGCAGACCGTATCTTGGATCAGGCGGTTTATTCAACAACACGCCGACGGTTCTCGGGCGTGACCCAGCCAGACGGGCGGACAAACCGTTTGGTCAGTGGAACAGTTTTCGTATCTACCAAATTGGCGCCCGAACCTGGGTTTGGTTGAATGGCCGCCCGGTCGTACATGGCGCGATTATGGAAAACTACTATGACCGCGACAAGCCACTGCCTGCCAAAGGACCGATCCTCCTGCAGACGCATGGCGGTGAAATCCGTTGGCGGAATATCTTCGTCCGGGAAATCAGCGAAGCGGAAGGAAAAAAGTATCTGGCGGCCCACCCGATGCTGCCCAATCCAACAGAATACAATGTCTCCTACGGCCCGCATCCGAAACAACTTCTCCATTTCTGGAAGGCTGAATCGGATCAACCAACGCCTCTGCTGCTATTCATCCACGGCGGAGGTTGGCAAGCAGGCGGAAGATTGAGTGGATTGACTCATATGCTGCCGGAACTCTTGAACGAAGGTATTTCAGTCGCTTCTGTCGAGTACCGTTTTATTTCCGAGGCGACAGAAGACGGTGTTGTTCCCCCCGTCAAAGCTCCCCTCCATGACGCCGCCCGAGCCCTTCAATTCGTTCGAAGCAAGGCAGATCAATGGAATATCGACAAGGAACGAATTGCCGCATCAGGAAGTTCCGCGGGAGCCTGTACGAGCTTGTGGCTTGCCTTTCACCCCGACATGGCCGACCCGCAAAGTGCCCAGGACGATCCTGTTGCAAAGGAATCGACGCGATTATGGTGCGCAGCTGTGATCAACGCGCAGACCACGCTCGATCCATTACAAATGAAACAATGGACTCCGAACAGCCGCTACGGAGGACATGCGTTTGGTTTCAAGGGAAATAGAGCGAAAAAGCTCTCCCAATTCGAGGAGTTTCTTGCCAAGCGGGATACCATTCTTCCGTGGATCGCGGAGTATTCGCCCTATGCACTGGTTTCCGATGACGATCCTCCGGTGCATCTTGTTTACTCGACACCTCCAGCGATCGGCGAACCGCAGAAAGATCCGACCCACACTTCCAATTTTGGGGTGAAATTGCAGGAACGTTGCCGGGAAGTCGGTGTCAGCTGCGAATTGGTCTACCCGGGCGCCCCCGATGTGTCACACCCGTCAACACTCAAGTACCTCGTCTGGAAACTGAAGGAGTAAACCGGGCGGGTCAGGGGCTCTCTGGTGATTAAATCGCGGGGACTTTATCGTGCCACGGTTTTTCCAGCTCGAACATGCGGGCGGCCCGTAACAGTTTTTCCTCACCGAGAGCTGGTCCGAGAAGTTGAACTCCTAACGGCAAACCGTTTTCTGAAAATCCACACGGTAGCGACATCGCCGGGATACCGGCCAGATTGGCCCCGATGGTGAAAATATCGGCCAGATACATTGCAAGTGGATCGTCAACCAGTTCTCCCTTTTTGAACGCTGGAGCAGGAGTGACCGGGCCGATCAATAGATCGACCTTTTTGAATGCGTCAAAATAGTCCTGCTGGACGAGTCGACGGACTTTTTGTGCTTTCAGGTAGTAGGCGTCGTAATAGCCGGACGAAAGTGCATAACAACCAAGCATGATACGACGTTTGACTTCGCTCCCAAACCCCTCTCCCCTGCTTTTGCGATACATGTCGTTCAGGGAAACATACTCTTTTGCCCGATACCCGTAATGAACGCCATCATATCGGGAAAGATTGCTGGAAGCTTCTGAAGGGGCAATGATGTAATACGTCGCCACGCAGTAAGGAGAATGAGGCAGCCTGATCGGCACAATCTCTGCTCCCAAATTCCGGAAGAGATCAACCGATTGTGTCACCGATTGTTTCACGCAATCTTCAACCCCTTCTGCGAGCCATTCTTCAATAAAGCCGAGCCTTAGCCCTGCCAGCGGTTGATCCAGCGTTTTCAGATAATCGGGAACCGGTTCGCACAAACTGGTGGAGTCGCGAGGATCGTGGCCTGAAATTGCCTGCAAAACCGCAGCAACTCCGTAGACATCGCGGGATAAGGGGCCAATCTGGTCGAGCGAACTGGCGAAGGCGCCCAAACCGTAGCGGGAAACCCGTCCGTATGTTGGCTTCAAACCGACCACACCACAAAATGCAGCCGGCTGCCGAATTGAGCCACCTGTATCGCTTCCCAACGCCACCGGTGCCAACCCACCGGCGACTGCTGCAGCCGACCCCCCGGATGAACCACCTGGAACGTGCTCTCTGTTCCATGGATTCGAGGTGACACCAAAAGCCGAATTTTCCGTCGAGGAGCCCATCGCGAACTCGTCAAGATTCACCTTCCCCAACAACACTGCCCCCGCGTTACGCAGTTTTTCAACAACCGTTGCCGAATAGGGCGAAGTGTAATTCTCCAGAATTTTCGACGCACAGGTCGTCTTCGAATCGACCGTGCAGATGTTATCCTTGATCGCAATCGGCACTCCCAATAACGGGGCTGGGGGGGCTTCTGGCTTCTTTTCGCCAAGCTGCGCATCCGACAGATCAGCTTGGGCATTTGCAGTCTCCGGAGTCACCGACAAATAGGAATGAAGCTGCGAATCCGCCTGTTCGATGCGCTCCAGATAAATCCCGG
>JALWSL010000062.1 GCA_027080405.1 Planctomycetaceae bacterium | reverse complement strand
GTCCCGGCACAATCAGAATGGGTGAGGGAGCGGCACTTTTTCTGGCATCGGCAGAGTGAGTTTTTGTTGAAGGATGATTTTTTTGGGGCTGGGCAGGTGCCGCCTTCTGCTTTTCCTGCTCTGCTGATTTGCTGTCACCCGGTTTTTCCGGCGGAACGGAAAAATGACCGGGCAACTGAGGATGTGCGCCGTCCGGTTTGAGGATGCGAATTGGATTTTTCCTGATTTTCGGCCACAGGTTTTCCACTTTCTGAAGGGCTCCCTCCACGTTCCCGTAGATTGGGATAACACGTGTCGTTCGATCAGATTCTCTCTTTCCGACTGCCGCCAGATTGACCTCTCCCATTTTTACCAGCAGAGAACGTATTTCCTGAATCTGTTCCGGACTGGCCCGAACGATCAATTGCTGGGCATCTTCGTTGGTCTGGATGGTCGGGATATCTTCAAATTCTGTCTGGCCGTCGTTGTAGATGCCTTCAATCGCGTTTTGAGCGGTGAGAGAATCAAGAAACGATAGCTGGAACACCTCCAGTTCCCGGGGTTTCCTGTTCATCATCCGTTCAAACGACTCCTTCACCTTTTCATGACCTGCCTTTGTCGTGGTCACTACCACATACCTGGAACGTGGTTCGTGATGCACTTTTGCCGCTTTGTCTTCCGTGCGGAGAACGCCCTGGATCATGCTG
Source organism: Planctomycetaceae bacterium (assembly GCA_027080405.1). GTDB lineage: Bacteria > Planctomycetota > Planctomycetia > Planctomycetales > Planctomycetaceae > Rubinisphaera. Next base: position 1,523 of record JALWSL010000062.1, on the reverse strand, counting down.
ACAAAAGCTTCCCCATTGGAAGGGTCATCGATTTTATAGAGATCAACCGTTCGAGTTTCCCCCTTTTGTTCCTGAGGATCCATCTCTGCCAGAAGTGACCTGATTGTCTTGTGCTGGGCGGGTCGGGCAACTGCCACCAATGTCTGATTGACCGGATCAAACGAAAGGCGAACCTCATCGGTTCGGACGAACAGATCATCCAGAACCTCGAGAACCGTTTCGCCATCCGCGTTGTTCAGGTGATAGGTTTGGGCGGTCAATCCGTTTTCTCCTCCCAGCACTCCGGTCATTTCCGCGACGACCCTGGCAATCACCTCATGCTGTTCCGGCGTGGCGGTGGCAATGAGAACCGTCGCCCCACGATCGGTAACGAGCGTGGCATCAGGAAACATCGCCTGCAGGGCTTCCTGGGCCTCATCAGCTTCCCCACGGGCGAGCCGGTACGATTTGGTGAGGAACCCTTTTTCTTTCAGATACGAACTCGTAATCCGTTCAATCAGTTTACCGATCTGCTTCTGTTCCTCGGGAGGAGCGCTGACCAGCAGATTGGTTCCTCTTCTGGGAGCGGAAATTCTCACTTTTTCGGAAACCAGCGGTTCCAGGGCATTTTGCACCGTCGAACCTTCCAATGGCGCAACGCGGTAAACTTCCAGTTCCATCGCCTGTTTTTCGACAGCTTCGGTGTCGTACTGCGCAATCAGTTCCTTAATCGTTTCATGCTGTTTTTTTCTGGCAACAACGATCAGCTTTCCGGTTTGATCGTTCGCTGCCACTTCAATCCGATTCAACCGTCCGTAGTACAGGTTCCTCAATATTCCCTGCAGGTTGCTCCCCCGAACATGCCTTGTTTCATACACAACCGGATAGGGCTTATCACCCTCTGTTCCCGTTTCCTGAATCTGTTTCGTGATCTTCTCGATCGTCGCATGCTGCTCGGCTGTAGCGGTGGCCATGAGAATTTTTCGGTCCCGATCGACAACGATCGTGGCATCGGGGTACAACGCCATCAACACTTCCTGGGCCTCGTCCGCATTCGGGGCACCCACATAATAGGTTTTGGTTGTCAGACCATTTTTTTTTCTGAGTCCTTCGAGAACCTGGTCGATCATTCCCTTGATGGTCTTTTGCTTTTCCGCCGGGGCGCGAACAAAAAGTTGACGCCCAGCCGTGTCGACCGTTAATTGGACGTCAGATTCCATCAAGGGTTGAAGAACCTGGTAGACGGCACTCGGGGTGACACCTTCAATCGGGTAAACAGCAAGAGTTTTTGGCTTGTAGACCTTTTTATTGGCCTGCAATTGTGCCAAAACTTTCTTCAGCTTTTCATGATCCTCGGGCGTAGCGACAACCGCAATCTGATCCTTGTTCGCAGCTGGGCTGATGCGAACCGTGGGAACGGCATTCGAGAGGACTGTTGTGGCTCCCGATCCCAGATCACGAATTGAATAGATGACCAGCGTTCTTTCTTCCGCAAACGGTTTTTCCTCGGTCAGCTGTTTCAGAATGGCCTCGATCTTTTCATG
>JALWSL010000061.1:8612-8932 GCA_027080405.1 Planctomycetaceae bacterium | reverse complement strand
TGCCAGTATCCCAGCAAGAAACAGGGCACTACTCGTTGGTCGGTTTTATTCGTCTGCCGGTTTTAATTCGGGTAATGGCTTCTCTTTTGCTTCAGGAGCGGGTTCGGGAAGAGGAAGCGGCATTTCCTCGATCATTTCCGTGGTCATATCCAGTTGTGAATCGCCGTCCGTGTATCCCATTGTTTCGGCCATCTTCTCGTGATAACGAACGGTGTAATAGGCGGGATATTCAACCGGGTGACACCGATGGCGGCAGATGCGACAATTGCATTTGCAAAGAACATGATTCCAACCGAAACGCCTCCAGTCGGGCATACCAA
>JALWSL010000061.1:0-8602 GCA_027080405.1 Planctomycetaceae bacterium | reverse complement strand
TACCAATACGACTCACATCCAGACCAGGTACATAAAATCTTTCCAGTTCGAGTTTACCGTCAGATACGTCATCGACAAAATTGCCGTAGCGAGCGGTCATCGGTGTGCATTGACAGCCGCTCATTGCCGCCATTATTCCCATTATACTGAGAACTTTTAACAGGTGATTCATAACAGCAGCCCTCAATTAACCCGTTGCCCTGATGATCAGACGGAAAGACAGACTCTCTGTAAAATCGACTCCCCAGCGGGTATCATCAACGGATTATGAGGGTTATAATCGTTCTGAGGCTGGATTCGAGACAGAATCTTCCTGTTGGGTAACTTGGGAAAGTTTTGTCGATTACAACAGTGCGTCCAGTTGTGGAGCGGCTATGTAGCGGTCGTGTAGATGTCAGGTTCCAATCATTTTGTTACCTTTCAACCGTGGTTTTAGCCATCTGGACAAACCAACTGTTCCGACTTTGATTGGACTTGGGCAGCGATTACTATTCTTCCTGTTTTTTACCCATCTTTCCATTGTTTTGATTATGTCATTGACCGAACAACATACTGAATCAGACAGCCAGAGCAAAAAAGCTGTCGTGCTGTTAAGTGGGGGGCTGGATTCTTCAACTACGCTGGCAATTGCCCACAGTATGGGTTACGAATTATACGCACTCAGTTTCGATTATGGGCAAAAGCACCGTTTTGAACTTCAGGCCGCCCGTAACCTGGCTGAAGCGTTCGGTGTGAAATCGCATGTTGTCATGTCACTCGATTTAAGTGTTTTCGGCGGTTCTGCCCTGACTTCCGACCTGGCCGTTCCCAAAGGACGCAGCGAAAAACAGATGGAACAGTCGATTCCCGTCACGTATGTTCCTGCCAGAAATACGGTATTTCTTTCCGTTGCGATGGGTTGGGCGGAATCGCTCGATGCAAGCGATATTTTTCTTGGTGTCAACGCAGTCGATTACAGTGGATACCCCGATTGCAGACCGGAATTTATCCGCAGTTTTGAAACATTGGCCAATCTGGCGACGAAGACAGGTGTCGAAGGGACTGCCAAATGGCGGATCCACGCCCCACTTATCGAATTAACCAAGGCGGAAATAATCCGTCGAGGCAGGGAACTCGGTGTCGATTATTCATTGACGCACACCTGCTACGATCCCGATACCAACGGCCATGCATGCGGAAAGTGTGACGCTTGCCTGCTCCGCCTCCAGGGTTTTGAGCAGGCCGGCATCAAGGATCCGGCTGTCTATCAACTGGATCATTCAGCATAGGAACGGAACAACTCCCCCCTATTTCTTCCATGAAAGCCGGTTCTGAATATCAGACGGACACGCGAGATGACCAGATGACCAACTGGAGACTGGACATTGCCGTAATATGGTCTGATTTTCAGTTCTGATTTTGCAAATAGTAGAAACCTGTCGATTATGGGATTCATTGATTTCTTGCTGATCGTAGCGGGTTACCTTTGCGGATCGATTCCGTTCGGCTTACTGATCGTACGCTGGGTGAAAGGGCTCGACATACGCACGCAGGGAAGTGGTAACATTGGCGCGACAAATGTCGGTCGCATCATGGGGGCCAAATGGTTCTTTCTTGTGATGCTTCTCGATGCCCTGAAAGGACTTGTCCCGACTGCGATCTCGATCTTGCTGGCAAGCGGAAGTTTCGAATTCGAAACGCACACACACACGCCTGTTTTTTCCGGGCTGGCCGCGGTGCTTGGGCACATGTATCCATGCTGGCTAAAATTCAAGGGAGGCAAAGGGGTTGCAACCGCGCTGGGAGTTGTCCTGGTTCTGGCACCTGTCGCCTCGCTGATAGCTGCAAGCTGCTTCGCAGTCACCTTTGCCATTTGGCGAACCGTTTCAATCAGTTCTCTGTCAGCAGCCGTGCTGTTCGCAGCCGTCGAACTGCCCATGCTCAAGCATCCCTTCAATTCTGAAAACTGGCCCCTAGGCTGCTTCAGCCTGCTCGTCCCTCTCCTGATCATCTATCGACATAGAAGCAACATTCTGCGTTTGGTAAAGGGAGAAGAATACGCATTCCGAAACAACAACGAAGCCAGAGAGCGCGACCCCGAAAACTGATCACGCCACCCAAACAAATCACGGCCAAACCGGACAGGCCGCCCACTGCTTCTTGAATGGGCGAAATGTTGGTCGTCAGTCACTCCGGACAAACTCGAGGGGCTTAATTGGGGCTAACATCAATCTCGTTTTGCAACGCGACTCCCTCGCACACGTCCATGGCAGCCCGTGTTGCAAGCTGTTTATGATAGAAAAGATCGGCCACCCCCCGGATAATCAAACGGTTTCCGACCGCCTCTACTTCCAAACCCCTTATCAATCCGCCCGTCTGCGTGCGAATCGAGCATTCGACCAGCCTGTCCAGTGCTGGCGTGTCAACCTCCTTGCATCCACCCCCGAGTTTTCGTTCTGTTTCTTCCTTACGAAGCTCTACAAGCGCGCTCATGACTATTCCTCCTTGCATGAACCGTACTTCGGAAAACTCGCTCCCGATCCAAAGGAACAAACTCCCGAAATCCTGCTAAATGAGGACATCCACCTCCGTGCAATCTTACGTTCCCATGTGAACCCGGCGTCCCCGTAACGGTGAAGATTACCTCCCCAATATAATCCCGTCAATAAGATAAATTGTCGCACAGGTGATTTTAACCGGAATTATTCCCGCTGCTTCCACACTGACATTATCCATGAGATTATCAGAGTCTGGAATGAATCAAGACCTGACCGGGAAAGCGAATTGGTATTTCCGAACCCAACTGTTTACGATAGCAGGTACAATGCCGGTCGGTTTATACTGTTTGCGAAGTAAATATTGCGAAGTAAATTCTGTTTGCAAAGCGAATATCAACCTGGACAGTCTGAACTCAGACGTTCTGTCACAAGATGAAAGTGACAATGAGATGAAAAACAAAATTGAGCGTCCCCGTTCCTGTTTTCGACGTTCCGTGCCGGCCTGTCGGAAAGCTCTGTTGCTCGCCCTGCTCATTCTGTTTCTTGCCAGATCGGGACTGGGAGAAACCAGGCTTGTCAGACCGATGCGTCAACCGGTGGAGGTCGCTTCCGGCAAGCGGGGTGTTGTGGTTTCTGATACTGCCATCGCCTCTGAAATTGGTCGGGATATTCTCGCGTTGGGAGGGAATGCGGTCGATGCTGCCGTTGCGGTGGCGTTCGGCCTGGCGGTCACCTGGCCGGAAGCGGGAAATATCGGAGGGGGTGGGTTCATGATGGTAGCTCCTCCCGGTGAGAAAGTTGTCTGTGTCGAATACCGTGAAAAAGCGCCGTCTGTGGTCAACAAATTCAGTTTTATCCATTGGGAGAATCGGCTCCACGCTCGCATGGCTGGTGTTCCCGGAACGGTTCGCGGAATGTGGTTGGCTCACAAAAAGTTCGGGAAGTTGCCTTGGAAAAGTGTTGTCGAACCGGCTGTGCGTGTTGCCCGGGAAGGATTTACTGTCGATGCCCACCTCGCCTATTCCCTGAACTCTGTTCTGCAGTCGAAATCAGTTCAGACTGATCCTCGCTACGCGGAATTTCGCCGAGTTTTCGGCCATCCCGAGAAACGCCTCTGGAAGGCTGGGGATCATCTGATCCAGCCGGATCTGTCCGCCACGTTACAGCTTATCGCAGATCAAGGCCCTGCTGCATTTTATGAAGGAAGAATCGCAAAACAGATTGTCAGGGAGATGAAACGGGGGGATGGCCTGATCAGCGAAAAAGATCTTCAACAATACAGGGCCAATATCCGTCCTGCGATTGAGGGTGGTTTTCGCGGCTATACGATCTATGGGGCACCACCTCCCAGTTCCGGGGGAATCACTGTTCTGATGCAAATGAGAATGATCGACAAACTCGGCCTGAAAGTCGATCGAGAAAAATTCTGGACGGCAGATCAGGTTCATCTGATGGCCGAAGTGATGCGGCGATCATTTCGGGAACGGGCGGCGTATCTGGGAGACCCCGATTTTGTCACCATTCCGAAAAAGGTTCTTGATGCCAATTACGCCTATCAGCTTGCTTCAACAATCGACCCCAATAAAGCAACTCCCAGTGCGGAAATCGCAGGAGAGATCACGCTTTCTGAAGGGCCTTATGAGAGTCCACAGACAACGCACTTTTCGATTATCGATGCCAACGGCATGGCCGTCAGTAATACCTACACTCTCGAATACAGTTGGGGCAGTCGGATTGTTGTTCGTGGAGCTGGCTTTCTGCTCAATAACGAGATGGGAGATTTCAACTGGTACCCTGGTTATACCAATCGGGAAGGGATCATCGGCACAAAACCGAATCTGCTCGCTCCGGGGAAACGGATGCTCAGTTCGCAGACACCAACAATTGTCAAAAAGGATGGCAAGGTGCGACTGATCACAGGGAGCCCGGGCGGCCGAACCATCATCAACACCGTCTCCAGCATTCTCGTTCAGACACTCCTTTTTGAACGCCCCTTGCAGGAAGCAGTCGATGGGCCGAGAATTCATCACCAGTGGTTTCCCGACCTGATCAAATTGGAATCCAACGATCACGGCCTGTTTGAAAGCATGAAGGAAGATCTCATCAAGCGGGGGCATCATGTTTATCACCCCAAAAACAGACGCCAGGGGTCCGCCCAATCAATTGAAGTAGATATCAGAACGGGCGTCGCAACAGGCGTTGGGGACTGGCGTCGTGGTGGTGCAGCCCGTGCAGTCTGTGAATAATTCCGGCAGAAAGCCCTTATCAAGGTAACTGAAACGGTTCATTTGAACACCTGCTTCTGTTTCAGCCTGTTCTGATTGGAGGACCTGGCGAGGTCTCTCCTGTCGATCCGGAAAATTTCCTGTCAGCAACTCTCGATAGTTGAACCTTTACCGGCTAGAATGCTCTAACTGGCTGTAATCTGCAACTTTTATCCAGTTGTCGTTCGGCGAAGTGCATATGTTTGAGAATATTTGAGTTAGCGCAACGTTCATACGGTTTGAAATTCATACGGTTCGAAATCACGAGTGAAATTTAAGATATTAAGGTAGGTCATTGTGGCAATTGCAGAAGAAAAATCGACAAAACAAGCCCAAATTTCGGGAGCGGAAATACTTGTCGAAGCGTTGATTCACCATCAATCCAAATACATATTTGCCTACCCCGGCGGGGCGAGCATGCCGCTGCATCAGGCCCTGCGAAAAAACCGTGATCGTATTCGAACCATCCTTCCGCGCCATGAACAGGGTGGTGGTTTTGCCGCACAGGGGGTTTCCCGAACAACGGACATGGTTGGCATGTGTATGGCTACGAGCGGGCCGGGTGCGACGAATCTGGTGACACCAATTGCGGATGCGAAGCTCGATTCTGTTCCCCTGATTGCGATTACGGGACAGGTCACGCAAGCGGTGATCGGAAGTGACGCATTTCAGGAAACACCGATCGTTGAAGTCTGCCGAGCCATTACCAAACACCATTTTATGATTACTGACATCAAGGACGTCGCTCGCATCGTCAAGGAAGCGTTTCATATCGCTACAACCGGACGGCCAGGCCCCATTCTCATCGATTTTCCGAAAGATGTCCAACTGGATACAATTCCGCTCGATGAACTCGATCTCGACCCGCCGATGGATTTGCCGGGCTATCATCCGGAATTACGGGATGTTGCCCCGGAACAGATCAGGCAGATTATTGCCGCGATCAAACGGGCCAAGAAACCGGTTCTGTACGTTGGGGGAGGCTGTATTCTTTCGGGAGCCGCAGACGAACTGTTGAAATTCGCGGAGAAAACGGGCATTCCCGTAACGACGACGGTGATGGGGATCGGTGCTTTCCCGGGAACACACGAACTTTCGCTCGATATGCTCGGGATGCACGGGACTGTTTACGCCAATATGGCCGTCGATGAAGCTGATCTGCTGCTCGCTTTTGGTGTTCGCTTTGATGACCGTGTCACAGGCAAGCTGGATGAATTTGTCAAACATGGGAAAATCGTGCATGTTGATATCGATCCTTCAGAAATCCACAAAAACAAGGAGGCACACATTCCGGTTGTTGCCGATGTCAAGCACGTAATCGAAGAACTTAACAAAGCGATTACGGTTGACGACGTTCCCGAACTCGACGCCTGGCACGCAACAATCGCCGAATGGAAAAAGAAGTTCCCGCTGCATTATAAATGTTACGATACCGAAATTCCGCAACAACTCGCGATTGAAACGTTGTACAAAATGACCAAAGATCGCGACCCATTCGTCAGCGTCGGAGTCGGACAGCATCAGATGTGGACGGCTCAATATTTCAAGTTTGACAAGCCCCGTCACTTCCTCAGTTCTTCGGGGTTGGGAACGATGGGGTTTGGTTTACCCTCGGCGATGGGCGTGGTAACGGCGCACCCCGATGCTCTGGTTCTCAATATCGAAGGGGACGGTTCATTCCAGATGAATATCCAGGAGCTCGGTACCCTTGTCTGTGAAGGATTGCCCGTCAAGACGATGTTGCTGAATAACCAGCACCTGGGGATGGTTGTGCAGTGGGAAGACCGCTTCATGGAAGGACGCCGGGCACACACCTATTTAGGCCCTGTCGATCAACCGGAGGCTCTCGGCGATGGAATCGGTGATGTTTGCGAGTCGATTTACCCCGATTTCCCCAAAATTGCACAGGGTTACGGTATCGCCAGCCAGCGAGTTCAACACAAGGACGATCTGGAGGAAGCGATCAAAACGATGATCGAACATGATGGCCCCTATTTGCTGGAAGTCATTTGTCCCTACGTAGAGCATGTTCTGCCAATGATCCCCAGCGGGAAAACCGTGCGGGAAATCATTGTGGAATAATTTCCCAGAGGCAGTAAGCAAGGCAGGGTGTGCTGTGCGCACCGATTGCAACTCGCAATCGTCCAACAACATTGCCATTATTGCACTCGCAACTCTTCAATCATTGTACGCACAACGTCCCCTACCGGAAACATTGAGTGAAGACTTGAGAATTAAAACAAGCGTTACCCGAAAGGAAATTCCTCGGGTTGCTATGCAACTCAGACAAACCTGAACGGGATTGTCTGTGCTACTAACGGTTAAAGTTACGGTTAAAGTTTACGAACGGTGCGATAACTTTTGAAAATCTCATTTTGGTTACGGTGGTCAGAACAGACCAACCGTGCTGGGCTACCCGAGTTGGATCACTAAAGAGTCAACTCCCCGCTCCCTCCGATTGCCTGCTTATCGCTTGCCCCGCAATTGCTCTGACTATTGCAGCAAATCTTACGGTTTAAGTTGACGGGCCAGTATACAACTGACTACAATTGCCGTTCGCGCGTATGCAGGTGTTTAGATGCGCCACCCTTGTCCGTAACATTCTTCAGAAAGAAAAACTAATGGCGAATCCCATTGTTCCACTGGTATTTGGGCTGTTTATGGCAGTTGTCATCGGAACATATATTGGCGGTATTTTACTACGTGCAGGGGTCAGCCTGTTTAACAAAATGGCCGGAGAATCGGCGGCCGTTCTGGAACCAAGCAAAGATAGAGCAATGGCAATTGTCTTTTTGACTTTTGTTACCAATTCCATTGTTGGATTTATTATTGGATTTTTATATGGAATTGCTTTTCCTGCTATACCCGCGGTCGTTGGTGCAAAGGCAGCAGGACCAAATATAAATATGACTGTCCAGTTTATTTCGCTGCCTGTGGGCTTTCTGGTCACGGCAGGAATCATTGCCTTTCTCTTGCCAGTTAATTTTGGGAAATCGATTCTGATTGCCCTCTGTTACTACCTGATTACTCTCAGTATTGTTGGGATGATTGCCGGTCTTTGCATGCTTGTTCTGTAAACGGGAGAAGCGTGGATTTTCTCAGTTTCAGATTTTCGCTCCTGCTCCAATCGGTTTGCCCTGATTTTCCTGCATTTGCTTCAGCAGCGTTTTCAGTTTCCTGACGATTTCGGGATGCTGGCTGGCTACGTCGTGCTGTTCAGCCGGATCGGTTTCCAGGTTGAATAACGCGAATCCCTTTGGGCTGTCTCCTGTTTGCAAGCCGGGATATTCGCTGGGACGAGCCTGTTCAAAAGGAGCCAGTAGCGTCACGCCGTCGGGAGCGCGGGGATCAATCCAGTCGTCCGACATCATGCGATCACTCGGCACCTTGCGGTGCAGTTTCCACTTCCCCAACCGCACTGTGTTGACTTGCCTTTGAAAGCTGAAAAGTGGCCTGGGTGGCAACTTTTTCTGCGATGTCATCACCGGCAACAGGTTCGTGCCATCGATCACCCGTCCCTGCGGTAAGGGGACGTTCGCAGCAGAGAGAGCGGTTGTGAACAGATCCATAATAATGGCTGGCTGATCGAACGTCTGATTGGCAGGGATCGTACCGGGCCACCAGGCAATCATCGGAACCCGCAAGCCTCCTTCCCACCATTTCGATTTCATTCCGCGGAAGCCGCCGGTGCTACCACCAAACCAGGGACCGTTATCACTGGAAAACAGGACAAGCGTTTTCTTTTCCAGATTGAGTTCACGTAAACGCTTCAAAACCCGGCCGATATTCCAATCGAGTTCTGCCAGGACATCGCCATACAGTCCGGGTGATTTTTTCCCGTTGACTTTCCCATAAAATTTT
>JALWSL010000060.1 GCA_027080405.1 Planctomycetaceae bacterium | reverse complement strand
GAGCTGTACTGCCGTAACCGGGCGTATGGTCGATCAACTGAAACTCGCTGTCGCCGACATCGTTATCAATCGTTTTTGGTCCCCCAATGCCGACGACGTCCAAGCCCCTTTCCCGTGCGATATTGGCAACTTTGTTCGCGGTATCCATCGAATCGTTACCGCCAATGTAAACGAAGTAGCCGATATCGTGTGCCTTGAAGATTTCGATAATGCGATCAAAATCTTGATCCTGCCCTTGTTTCAATTTATATCTGCACGTCCCGATCGAACCGGCTGCAGGTGTTGTGCGCAGCAACGCGATTTCTTCCGGACACTGAGCCGTCAAGTCGAGCAACTCCTCTTTCAGAACCCCTTCGATTCCGTGCCAACCGCCGTAAACCGTGCCGATTTCCGACATCTCACGGGCCGTTTCGACGATGCCGCGCAACGTGTTGTTGATCACCGGAGAAGGACCACCCGACTGGGCGACAATCATATTCTTTGCCATCGAATCACCTGTTTTTCATCATAACATTCGACAAAATCGCAACTGGCCTTACCAGTTATTCGCGTCTGTAAAAACGCCCTTGCAGGCGTCGAGAAAAGAGGTATACGCTCGTTTGCTCAGAAATTCAAGATCAACAGAGTCATTCAGAGCCATTCAGAAAAAAAATGTCCTGAGTAGCTGAAATCCCGGCACTGATGGTTCACTCAATAGACGGTTCATTGTAGTCCGTCATTGAACTGACGGTTTTCAAGCGGTTTTCAAATATGAAAGCTGCTCGTAGACTTTCACCGTCAAGAGCGTATGGACAGAAACCGTAGCAGCAAACAGGCCTGTCACCCCAATTCCGGAAGTGCCTGATATTGCTGATCGACCAGATATTGCGGTCGACCTGCAAAATCGGGGAGCGTGATGGCGTGTGGATCCAGTCCAAGATGCCTGTAAAGCGAGGCAAAAACTTCGCTGAAATGGACGGGGCGGTTGGCGATGGTCGCTCCCATTCGGTCGGTTGCGCCGATGACCTGTCCCGATTTGAATCCACCCCCGGCGAGTAAACCGCCGCCCACTTGTGGCCAGTGATCACGGCCAGCGGCTTTATTGATGCGGGGTGTCCTACCGAATTCTCCCCATGCGACAACCGCAACATCCTCAGCAAGCCCTCGATCATGCAAATCTTCGATCAACGCGGAAAGTCCCTGATCGAATTGCGGCAAATGCGATGTTTTCAGCCCCTTGAAGTTATTGCTGTGAAAATCCCAACGTCCAAAATTGAGCGTCACAACCCGGGCACCGGCTTCGACAAGGCGTCTGGCCATCAGAAAATGTTCAAGGTTGGTTGGCGCGCCATCGCCATAGTTTTTAGGGCTTCCTTTACCGTACCGCTGGCGTGTTTCCTTGCTTTCCAAAGAAAGATCAAGCGCATCTGCCAGTTTGCTCGAGGTGAGAATGTTGAACGCCTGCTGGTTGATCGTATCCATGCCGTCCATCATTCCACTGGCATCGACCGCTCTTTTCAGTGAATCAACCGAAGCAAGCAAGGCTTTTCGATTGTTGAGACGATCTGCAGAAATTCCCTGAAGAGCCATATCTTTTTTCGCAGGCCCGGAAGGACGGAACGCCGCGTGACCAACTCCCAAAAAACCGGGAAGCCCCGGCGACCCGTAAGGCGGGTGTCCGGTATTGGGGGCCAATCCGACAAACGGAGGAACAGATGGATTGGTCGGCCCGAGTATTTTCGAAACGGTTGCACCAATGGCAGGGTAACCACCGGGCGGTTGGTTTTGTGTGGTGCGCCCCGTGTAACAGATGAACGAATCGTGCGCCCCATTGGGAGAGCCGTACACAGAACGCAGCGGAATGCACTTATCCATAATTTTTGCCAGCCGGGGCATATGCTCGCAAATCTGGATGCCGGGCACATTTGTATCAATGGGTCGATACTCCCCCCGGATTTCCGCAGGGGCTTCCATCTTCAAATCGTACATATCCTGATGCGCAGGCGCACCACACATGTAGATCATGATGATCGATTTATGCGATTTCCTGACGCCGGCGAGTCTTTCCGCCTGAAGCAGTCCCGGCAGTGACAACCCACCCATTCCCAGAGCGCCGATATTCAGAACCTTTCTGCGGGTCACACCGTCACACAGTTTTTTGCCGTGACCCAATATACTTAACATCGGTGGGAACCTCGAGTTACGAAAGAGAGATTTAACAGGCTGGGCCATCAAGGCTAGCACACATATCGACTTGTTTCAATGTGAATCAATCTGCCGGAGGAAGTTATTGGGCAATTCACTCGGAATAACGTTCAAAATTCTTGAATCGATCTTGACGTAATTTTGAAATTAGTCGAAATTCCTCGCCTCATCAATGAAAAGTCAAACCTTCGACACCTGTAGGAACGTGTGAGGATACCGAGCAGAGAGATCTCGTTGTCCTCTGATCCCACCTGTCAAAGAATCCGGACAAAGCCCCGCGGGGAGGACAACCGTGAAGCGTATCATCTTCTCAGCCTGTATGTTACAACTACTCGTCCCAGCGGTTGCCCATTCGTCGCAATGGTTGACTCTGCCGGGCCGAACAAACCCGAACCACACATGGCAGTTCCGGAACCCCGAGCGTTCGGAACAACCGTATTTTCGGCTGCATTCTGAATTTGAAGCGGTCATTCGAGGGCAAAGCCCACAGACATTCCAGGGAGAAGGTCAGCCCGGTTTTTACGACCCGAACGCCACAGTACCACCTTCAGCCCCTGTTTATGGAGGAGGGGCCGCACCCCCCTACGGCGGGCCTGCTCCGTTAGGGTATGATCCATTCACTTCTTCCCCTTACGCAGCCGAACCATTGGGAAACCCCTACGGCTTTGGTGTTGTCGGACCACAGCCCGTCCGATTCGGGTGGACGACTCACTGGGATACCGTGTTCATCTCCGATGCAAGCATGGGGCCGGGGGGATCGGTTTCCATGTTTGAAGTTGATTGGAAAATGGATTACGTCACACAAGGACTGCGAGGTTGGACATGGAAACTGTCGCCGGAATTCAATTTTACCAACTTCAACTTTCAGCAGCCCTCGTTTATTGGTCTTGCAGATAACTATTATCGCTTCGCGTATCGGTTTGAAACGACCTCGCCTCAGCAGGGGCCGTTCACTTGGCGATTGGGCTTCACTCCCGCCATTGCGACCGATTTTCAATCCGACTTGAACGCCGGTGGATGGAATTTCGATGCAGACATGACCATGTTCTACCGTGTTGATCCCCGCTTTCTGTGGGTGTTGGGGGTCTCCTACTGGGATCGGGCGGACGATTTCGTTTTGCCGAACGCCGGTCTGGTCTGGACGCCCAATGAATTCTGGGAAATCCGGGCCGTCTTCCCGAAACCGCGTGCCGATCTGTTTGTTGGCACACCGTGGGGAATTCCCATGTGGCTTTACGCGGGAGCCGAGTATGATGTCCAATCCTGGCAATCGGGTGAACTGCCTGCCAGCGGACAGATTCAGTTAAAAGAATGGCGGGCGTTCGCGGGAGCCCGTTGGGAAAGTGGTTATTGGGAATCGTACCTCGATTTTGGTTACGCGTTCGAACGAAGTCTGAATGTTGATTTCGGCCCAACCTCCGATCTCTCGCCCGGTGATGCCTTCATGATCCGTGCCGGGTTCCAGTATTAACAGCGTTAGACCGTTACATCGATCCTGCCAAATCAAGCGAGCTTGCGGATCGAAATCGAAACGTTCAGTCTTCTGACGGTGCTCGCGTTGTACCGCCTCTCTGATGAGATGATTTTGCCCAAGCCAGAAAAACTTTTTGGTTCACCTACCCACAAAGATTCTGCTCTATGTCTAACACCGCTCCAGTTGCCGTGATTTTAGCTGCCGGAAAAAGCACCCGGATGAAATCGGAAACGCCCAAAGTTTTGCATCAGGTTTGTGGCAAGCCGATGGTCGAACACGTTATCGATGCGGCACGCAAGGCGGGAGTAACCCAATGCGTCCTGATCATCGGTCACAAGGCAGAACAGGTGCAAGCGGCATTGGAGCATCATGAAGATGTTGAATTCGCCCTGCAAAGCGAACAGAAAGGAACCGGCCATGCCGTGATGATGGCTGAAGAACTGTTGAGAGAGCATACCGGGCCGATTCTCGTTCTGGCTGGAGACACACCGTTGTTACAGGCAGAGTCTTTGCGGGACTTGCTGGAAGATCAAAAAGAAAACGGAGCGGCTTGCGTTGTCGGAACAGCCGTCACCGAAAACAACGCCGGTTTGGGACGCATTGTCCGTGATGAAAACGGAAAATTTCTGAAAATCGTGGAACAGAAAGATGCCAGCGAAACAGAACTGGCCATTCAGGAAATCAACACCGGCTGCTTCGCGTTCAACGGCCCCGATTTATTTGCGGCGTTAAAGGAACTGCGTCCAGAAAATGCCCAAGCGGAATATTATCTGACCGACTGTGCAGAAATTCTGCTCGGCCAGGGAAAAAAAGTTCTGGCAGCCGAGCGGCTAAACATTCAGGAAGCAATGGGAGTGAATACCCAGGAGCAACTGGCCGAAGTAGAAAAGGTGATGAAAGAACGACTCCTGGCGAATTCGTGAAACATTCACGATCACCCGAAACCCCGAAATCTCATCTTTGCATCAATCCGAAATCCTGATACAGTTCCGCTTTCATCCCGGCGATGACAGAAAACCAGCGGCTGAGTGAACCCGACTGAATCAACCGACCTTCAATGACCTCAACGACAAGGATGTCGTCCTATGCGTTTTTCCCGATTGTCCCTCCACGATATGGTGATTGCGATTCTTTTTTTCGGAATCGCGATGTTTGCAGTTGTCACTTCGGTGAATGCTCAGCAACCACAGGCCAATCCCCAGCAACGGATTCAACGCCCTGTTGATAAAAACATGCCGGTGGCACTCGATCCCGAGTTGAAGCATATTTTGAAAAACTGGGAAAAAGCGGGCGAATACACAAAAAAAATGGAGGGAAAACATTACCGATATATTTTCGACAAGGTCTTCAAGGTGCAGAAAATTGCCCAAGGCGAATTTTATTACGAAGCCCCGGATAAAGGGCGGATCGATCTGAATACTCCCAAGGGAATTAAAGAAGGGCAGATCATTGAACGTAACGGGATCAAGTACACGGTCAAAAAGGATAGCCCGGAACGCTGGATTTGTGACGGCACCCAGGTTTTTGTGATCGATGAAGAACGAAAGGAATTTCAACGGATACCGATCCCCGTGAAAAACCGTGGACGGAATATCGTCGATGGCCCATTGCCGTTTCTATTCGGACTGTCGATGGAAAAAATGATGATGCGATACAACATCATGCTGTTCAAAAAAGAACAGGGCGGTCAGCACGACTACCAGGCAGGGGTTATCCACCTGAAAGTGAAGCCGCTCTGGAAACAGGACGCTGCCAATTGGCACGAAGCGGAAGTGATGCTCAATTCCAAAGACTACCTTCCGAAAGCGATTCGCCTGAAACATCCCGGCGGGAACTCCGAAACGGTCTACGTCTTTTATGACGTGAAACGAAATGCCAAAAAACGGCTCGTCGGTTACATCTGGGGAAGCAATCCGTTCGCTCCTTCACTGCGCGGCTACAAGGAACTCGTCGCCGCTACCAGGGAAGGTGTTGACAAACAGCTCAGAAAAAAATAGCACAGAAGCAGATTTCCCTGCAATCTGTATACCGTTCCGTGGTGCTGATCTCCCGAAGCCGGATCGTCTCGAAAATCGAGGTAAACCGTTGATTCTGTCAACATTTCAAAGACATAAAAATTGCCCCATGCGAACGGGAGATGAGCTTTAGCCTCTGGTAAATGCTCTGCCGGATTGGCACAATGGAGGGAAAGCGGAGTTCTTCTCTTTCCCGGAGAGCTCCAGGAACCTATAATGGTGCGAACGGGGGTGTTCTCCCGTTTGGGTCTGCATGTCAATTGGAACGAGGCACAACAGATGACTGTATCGGGTAATGTTCTCCACAAGAAGAAGCAATATCATCGGAATGCGTACGAGTTTCTTTTCGAGGCATTGCGGTTTACGCAGGAGACCTTGAACCGTGGCATGCTGTCTGAGGGGGGCGATGAAGACTCGGCTCACATCACCGGTGCAGAGTTGCTCGATGGAATTCGGCGGCTTGCACTCGAACGGTACGGGCTACTCACTCAAACCGTCTTTCGACATTGGGGAGTCGAGAAAACCGAAGATTTCGGACGCATCGTTTTCGATTTGATCGAAAAGGGAGAGATGCGGAAAACCGAACGGGATCAGCTTTGTGATTTTGTCGATGTCTACGATTTCAAAAAAGCATTCGATGACGATTACGAAATTGATGTCACCGAAGCCTTCAAAACCCGCTGAAACGGATCGGTCTTTGGCGCTCATGCAACACCTCGTCGCTATTTTCAGGGAAGTTCCGCATGCCCGCCGACTCCACTGTTGCTGAAAATTCGACCGTTGCCGGGAATCCAGCTGCCAGGAATCCAGCCGAGACGGGTTCGCGCTGTGTTTTGGCTCCCGCTTTCATTCTGGCAATTATCTGGCTTGGTTTTCTGGCCGTTCTGGATATCTGGACGGCTAACCCGGTTACTGTAAACCGGGCACAAATTCTCAACTCCCAATACATCCTTACCGCGCGGATCATCGACCCGCAAAAAGGGATTGTCGAAATACTGGCGATCCAGCGGACGGATGGCAAGCAGAGCCTCCCTTCAGTCTTGCATAAGAAAATAACTCTGCAACCAGCCGGGATTCATTGGGAAGAAAATTCAACGCGGATATTTCCCGTCTCCAGAGACAGGAAAGGTGATTGGTTCATCACTCCAGCCCCGCTTCCCAAATTCAAATACATCGATTACCCGGCAACGGATTCCATACGCAGAGAGATCGACCAAATACTCGCGAATCGCGCCTGAGAAGCAGGTTGCTGGCCGACAGGTTGCTGACCGATTTCAGGAAGAAATTTTTCTTTTTTGGGATTCAATCCAGGCATCGATCTGTTCTTCAAGAACGTCCAATGTCACCGCCCCATGATCGAGAACGGCGGCGTGAAATTCCCGAATGTCAAAATGCTTGCCGAGTTCCTTTTCTGCCCGCTTGCGTAACTGCTGAATTTTCAACTCTCCAATCTTGTAAGCCAGTGCCTGACCGGGCCAGGCGATGTAGCGATCAACCTCGTTTTCGATATCGAGACGGGACTTGGCCGTGTTCTCCAGGAATAGATCGATCGCCTGTTGACGTGACCACCCAAGTGAATGCATCCCCGTATCAACGACCAGACGTATCGCCCGCCACATTTCGTAGG
Source organism: Planctomycetaceae bacterium (assembly GCA_027080405.1). Lineage (GTDB taxonomy): Bacteria > Planctomycetota > Planctomycetia > Planctomycetales > Planctomycetaceae > Rubinisphaera. Next base: position 1,647 of record JALWSL010000060.1, on the reverse strand, counting down.
TCAACTGTCCAAATCGGGAATAGGGATCACGATACAGGCCCAACTCTGCCCCAAGAGATTCGCTATACAATCCCCAGCCTTCCACAAATGCCGTGTAACCGCCGTAGCGTCTGAAAGCAGGCAGGTCTTCCAGTTCCATCGCCAACGATATCTGTAGATGATGTCCCGGAACCGCTTCATGCAGCGAAAGAACCTCAATGGTGTATTTCGGACGCTGTTGCGGCTTGTAAAGGTTGAAAAAGTAGGTTCCGGCGCGTGATCCATCTGCCGCAGCCTGGCGATAGTAGGCAGCGGTTGTATCCGGGGCGATCGAAGCCGGAATGCGCTCTACACCGTAAGGCATCCGAGGCAGCTTCTTGAACAGTTTGACCAATTGTGGATCAATACGCTTGCACACAGCCTGGACAGCCTGAAAAAGATCGTTCTCATTCTTGTAATAGAATTGGGGGTCGGTGCGCAGGTATTCCAGAAATTCACGAAAAGTCCCCTTGAATTGCACCTCTTGCATGATTTTTTCCATCTCGCCACGTATCCGTTTCACTTCCGACAGGCCAATCTCGTGAATCTGCCGGGGCGTCAGATCGGTTGTGGTATAATAGCGGGCACGATACGCATAGAAGTTCTGACCGTCTGGAATTTGTGAACAACCGACTTTCTCAAAACAGGCGGGGAGGTAGACCTCATTGAAGAATTTCTGGAACCGTTTGAAAGAGGGAACAACGACTTCACGGATGGCTGCCTGGGCTTCGTTCTGTAAGCGGGCCGCTGTTTTTTCATCGATGGAATCGGGTATCGCACGAAACGGTTTATAAAACAGGCTTTTTTCGGGACGATCGACGATCTGTCTGCGAATCTGGTGTGGAAGCCGTTTCATCACAACACGGGCATGAACGATCCTGTTATCAACTCCCTGTTGCATCAACGCGATTGTCTGATTCATGTAAACATCAAACGAGCGCAGCCTGGCGATCCAGTCCTCGAAATCCTTGACACGGCGAAACGAAAGAGCATCTGCCGTTTCGTTTTCCGTTTGAATTCCGCCTCGCTGGGTCAATGGGACAAATCGCCAACGGTAGGGCCAGCCTTCAACCTCCATCGCAATTTTCCGTTCAAACAGGCGGTAATTGATCTGATCTTCCGGCGAGAGAACCGAGCGATCAAGTTCGGCCAGGCGTTCCAGCAGTTTTTGACGATAGGCGTGCCTGCCGGCAAATGCCTGCGGACTCAAATCGGGCCAACGATCGTTATAGCGCTTATCTCCCAGATAACTCGCCGTGACCGGCTGTGAGCGTAAGTACCATTCCCAATGTTCGTCCAGAATCTGGTGAAACCTGTCAGTAACAGTCTGATCCGCTGCTTCAGTCGATGCTGACCAACTACAGGTGAAAAGAACAAGGGCAATCAATAATAGACAACGCATTCGCGCCATTTCCTTTTCCTTCAGAAAAAGACTCCCAGAAAAAAGAGTGGTTGAGTCCGTTTTGTTGAATCTGTTTACCGGGCATCGCCGGGTTACGCCGAATGGCAGCAAGCCGATCCCGATCCGGTGGCAGCCAGGAACATCCCTCACGGAAGTTGGACAGCCGTTTGCCTCTCATTCCATTATTTTTCGACGCGAATGGAACGACGACCATGATAGATACGGTT
>JALWSL010000059.1:4727-8963 GCA_027080405.1 Planctomycetaceae bacterium | reverse complement strand
CTCGGTAAACATTACAAAAGGCTCCAGTTAAAGTTGCAAATATCCCTGCGCATAACGAGACCGTACTGGTCTCAAACACCGATCCTGCTACAATGCAATTGCCGTGCCAATTCATGCGATTGCCCTCCGTCTTCCACTGCATATCGAAGCAGTGGTACTTGCTTGTTCCCCCGGAGTGTGGTTTGCTCGTAGATATACTATTTCCAACATGGGTTGATACAATGTTTTATTCCTCCTTAAATTATGAAAACAAAAAAAACCTTTGCGAGTATTTGAAGTTTCTAAGATAGCTAACCTATTCATAAATGACTTGTTGTAGTCGGAATCAAACAAGGAACTGAACCACAAATGAACACGAATTTCTTCAGGGAATATTACTCCGAAAATGTAGGATGGCGTGCCTGCACCCATCAAATACGATATCCAATTCGTTAGTACGTTGCTGTATCAAAACAGTACCGATACTTTCCCATTATTGAACGCTATCCAGCACGCGAAGATGGGTGCAGGCACGCCACCCTACTGCTGCTTTCTGAACAATAGCCAGAATTTCACAAAATACTCTCCTCACAAACCCTAACGCCTACTGGCACGCTTCGCAGTCCGGGTTGTTGGGGTCGCAGGTTTCGCCGACCATGGTGGCCGGGATTTCCGTCGGTTCCGGTTCATCATGGGGACGGTCCAAACGGATATCTCCCGAGGCACTTTTGTTTTTCATCCAGCGGGGCTGAATGCCAAACTTGTTGATATCGACGGTTGATTTTTCCACCTGGGTCGCTGCCAGACTGCGGAGGTAGTAAGTCGTTTTCAAACCCTTGTTCCAGGATTTCATGTACATGTCGTGCAGTTTGGGACCACTGGGAGCGTGCATGTAGAGGTTCAACGACTGCCCCATGTCGATCCATTTCTGTCGGCGGGAGGCACATTCAACCAGCCAGTGGGCTTCGATCTCGAAAGCAGTTTTATAGCGATCCTTGATATCAGCCGGCACGCGATCAATTTCAGCCAGTGAACCGTCATAGTATTTCAACTCGGTCAACATCTCCTTATCCCAGAGACCCCGACTTTTCAGTTCATCCACCAGGAGTTGATTGACCTGAGTGAATTCACCGGAAAGGTTGCTTTTCACGTACAGGTGTTTGTAGCTCGGTTCGATAGACTGCGAAACTCCGATGATCGTCGAGATCGTCGCTGTTGGGGCAATCGCCATGCAGTTGCTGTGACGCATGCCGTTTTTGCTGATCGATTGACGAACTCTATCCCAGTCCATTGTTGTAGTGCGATCCATTTCCAACGCCTGCCCCCGTTCCTGTTCGAGCAGTTCAATGGTATCGATCGGAAGCAGACCACGGTCCCATTTCGATCCCTCGTAACTGGAGTAACGGCCCCGTTCGGCGGCCAGTTCGGAAGAAGCCAGAATTGCAAAGTAGGAAATCGCTTCCATACTGCGATCAGCAAATTCGATCGCCTCATCGCTGGCGTAGCTGATTCCCAACGAGAGCAACGCATCCTGAAAGCCCATCAAGCCGAGACCGACCGGTCGATGTCTCTGGTTTGCGTTTCTGGATTCCGGTGTGGGGTAGTAGTTGATATCGATCACGTTATCGAGCATCCGCATCGCAACGCGAACGGTTTCCTCCAACATTTCCAGATCGAGTTTTCCATCCTGAATATGTTTTTTCAGATTGATCGAACCAAGGTTGCAGACAGCCGTTTCCTCTTCGGACGTGTTGAGCAGAATTTCCGTGCAAAGATTGCTGCTGTGAACAACCCCGCAGTGATCCTGAGGCGAACGGATGTTGGAAGGATCTTTCCAGGTGATCCAGGGATGTCCCGTTTCGAACAGACGAGTCAACATTTTCCGCCAAAGTTCGACGGCGTTGACCTTACGGAACATTTCAATCTCGCCTTCTGCGGCGAGTCTTTCATAATACGTATATCGTTCTTCAAACGCCTTGCCGGTCAGGTCGTGAAGATCGGGCACATCGTCCGGGCTGAACAGTGTCCAGTCGCCGCCGTTCTGAACACGTTTCATGAAGAGATCGGGAATCCAGTTCGCGGTGTGCATATCATGGGTGCGCCGACGGTCATCCCCCGTATTTTTTCGCAGTTCAAGAAAATCTTCGATGTCCAGATGCCAGGTTTCAAGATACGCACAAACAGCCCCTTTGCGTTTGCCCCCCTGATTGACGGCGACGGCAGTGTCATTGACAACCTTCAAAAATGGAATGACCCCCTGAGACCGACCGTTGGTTCCATGAATGTGGGAGTTGGTTGCCCGGATGTTCGTCCAGTCGTTCCCCAATCCGCCTGCCCACTTGGAGAGCTTTGCATTGTCGGAAATAACCTTGAAGATGTGATCCAGATTATCCTCGACGGTTGAAAGATAGCAGGAACTCAATTGAGGATGCAGCGTCGCAGAGTTGAACAGCGTGGGCGTGGCAGAAGTGAACCGCATCGTCGAAAGCATTTCATAAAAGCGAATCGCCCATTCTTCCCGCTGATCTCCTTCGTTGATCGCCAATCCCATCGCGACACGCATCCAGAAAAATTGAGGCGTTTCGATCCTGCGACCATCGATGTGAATCAGATAACGGTCGTAAATGGTCTGGACACCGAGATACTGGAACAATTCGTCCCGTTTTGGTTGCAACGCATTGGCCAGTTTGGTCAGATTGAACTCCCGCAATTCTGGCGTAAGCCGTTCAGACGTAATGCCATCGATTACATAATGTTCGAACTGGTTGCGATAGACCTGCTCCAGTTTTTTGGCCGGAGGGACGCTTCCAAGCGTGTCGTGATAAATCACGTTGAGCATCAACCGAGCTGCCACAGCATCGTAAGCCGGGTCGGATTCGATGCGTGTCCGGGCGGCCAGAATCATCGCCCGATAGATCTCTTTGGTGGTAATGCCGTCGTAAACCGATTTCAGCACCTCTTCCATCAATGCCTCAACCGAACAGGTTTCTTCCAGCCCGCGACAGGCCTCAACCAGTTTCCGGGTAATACGGTTCGGATCGAAGGCAACGCGTGTCCCATCATCCAGTTGCACATGCATACGAACGCGTTCCGGCCCTTCGTCTGCAAACCCCTCTTCCCCCCGTAAAGCACGCAGCTTCGCATGTTCTGCCCGATAAACGATATATCGCCGAGCCACCCGATAATGCCCATATTGCATCAACAGCATCTCGACGGCATCTTGTACCTGCTCCACATCAACCCCCTGCCTGGAGGAGGCAGATGGTTCGATCTGCTCACACACGCCATTCGCAATCAGCTTGATCTGCGTCACAACTTCTTCATCAAGAGGCTGGTCATCCGCCAGGTTCAACTCGGCTCGGAAGGAATTCTCCATTGCCTTGCCAATGCGGGCCAAATCAAAAGGGACCACTCGACCATCGCGTTTTCTAACAATCCAATCCGTTTGAGGGCGCGTCATTCCTGATTACTCCTGAAAGTCTGTTTCCGTACCGATGCAAATAAACTAATGATCACCTGACTGATTCGCAAGATGCGCGCAAAGACCACCTTTGCCATGCCATGAGAGCGAAAAAGAGGACTACCTTTTCGAAAGAGAAAAAGAGCGAGTCGAGTTGTAACTGAGGGAGAATTTCCAGGAAAAACCGCTCCGGGATGCCCATTGCGTCCTACTGCAGAATGAGAAGGGAGAGGTACTCAGCACGACTGATTCCATTCCGTCAATCTCCATAGAAAAAACAACTCATGCGATACTGTACAAACTCTGAAAAAATGAAGATTTTCATACAACTTTCACAGAATTTGCAGCCTTTCTACAGATCGGCTCGTATCAGGCCCGTGTTTGTCTCACACCCTGTTTCCCATTGCAGGCATCTTGCGAGTCTCGTGGGGCAGTCGGGTGAGAGACCCAATATAAAGGAACTTCACAAAGTGTCAACACTAAATATGGTATGTCTCGGCAGAAAGAGGCACAAGGCATGATCCCAAATTGTTGAAAAATCGTTAAGTGCTTGAAATACAGGAGATAGCGTTGTGCGAGCCATGTTGATAAATTGTTAGCAAGAAGGAGAAATTCCTCGCAGATACTGTACAGGAACCTTGATCACGGAGCCTGAAAATGGAGGGAAATACCTCCCGGTTTTTCCGCTTCATTCACCGTTTGAGTCTCCCTTTCCGCTGTCTGTTTCAGAGGTTAGGACAATCGAAGAGGAAGGTCTGACCGCCCAAAAGATTCCGGTGGGGACGGCTCTGCAGAAT
>JALWSL010000059.1:0-4717 GCA_027080405.1 Planctomycetaceae bacterium | reverse complement strand
GGCAAACATTGCAAAAAGCCGCTTAAGCTTTGTTGGTGCACGGTTCGATACTAGCAGGAGGTGTGAAGATTTTCGGGTTATTCCGGTTTTTACGATGATTTTCAACTCGCAGTCATCGTTCAGCAACCAGTCATCGTTCAGCAAGCGGTTCAATCACAAGGCTTCCTCCAATGGGAATGTGTGAAACTTGTCATGCGGGGTGTTGTCGCTCTTATGCGATTCCGATCAACGGAGCCGATGTGATTCGACTCGAACGGGAGAGCGGCCTCACATTCTGGGAATTCGCGTGTCGTTGGGCAGATCCACAAGGCGAAATCGCAGGGAATTATGCGCCGCATTTTCATTTTCAGGATGAACCACAAACTCCTTTTGTCATTTGTCTCAGGCAGGTCGAAAGCAAGACGCACCCCGGCACACAATGTTGCCAATTTCTTCAGGAAGGGGAAAGAACCCAGGAACATCCGCTCGGTGTCAGTCGTTGCGGAATGTACCAGGGACGACCGGCTGCCTGTCGTGTTTTTCCGACCAAGTACGATGTGCAGAATGAATTGCCGATCTTGCACACGATTCCCGAATACGGCCGCGAGGAACAGGCTCCTGCCTACAAACTGTGTCCCAGGCAGTGGGCGAAAGAAGATGTCGATCCGCTCGCCGTGGCTCACGACTTGATGATTGCCCGCTACGAAGTCGGCTTTTTCAAACGGATCGCAGAAGTCTGGAACCGTAGTCCCCGACCATGGGAATTATTCCCTGCGTTTTTGCGGGATGTCTACGCCAGACGCATCAGCACGCAGGAAGAAATCGAACGGGCGGAAGAAGCAGTCAGGCGAAAACCGACACCGGGCACTATCAAGCTGTATCAGCCCGATCCGAAAAAACGGGACGCTGCCTGAGACAAGCCGCTGCCTGAGACAAACCGCTGAAAGAAATCAGATGCCGCTTCAACCAGACGATGATTTTCGCACCACCGCTTCACTCGAAACATTACGGAAGCGGGCAAACATTCTGGCTGAAATCCGTCTGTTCTTTCATCAGCGACATTACTGGGAAGTAGAAACCCCTCTGCTTTCGAGTGAATCGGTAATCGACGAACATCTGGAACCGTTCTGCGTGCCGATGAATGCTGATGGCGGTACAAAACGGTATCTGCAAACCTCCCCCGAACTTGCCATGAAGCGACTGCTCGCCAGCGGGGCGGATCGGATTTATCAGATTTGCAAGGCATTTCGGAAAGAGGAGCAGGGGGCGTTGCATAATCCCGAATTTACCATGCTGGAATGGTATGCGTGCGGCGAAACCGAGCAGGAACAAATCGATTTTACGGAGGCGCTCATTCAGCACCTGTTCGCACAGACGGAGCGAGTTCTGCCCACACGTTTCAAGCGGCTCACTTACGAAGAAGCGTTTCGTGAAACACTCGGCGTTTCGATTTTCGACCTCAGTCTCGATCAGTTGCAAGAACTGGGCCGGTCACACGGCATCGGTTTTGCGACATCAACTATCGAAGAGAAAGCTGGCTTGCAAACTACGGAGCAATCCGAGCGTGACAACTGGCTCAATCTCTTGCTGACCGAAAAGGTAGAACCGTTTCTCAAAGAGCAGCAAGCCGTTTTTCTTTACAACTACCCGGCCTCCCAAGCGGCTTTGGCCAAGATAACAGAAACTGATTCACGAACTGCCAATCGCTTCGAACTTTATCTGGACGGTCTCGAGATCTGCAACGGTTACGATGAACTCACCAGTGCCGAAGAATTGGAAAATCGCTGCCGCGACCAAAACCGGTTACGTCAAACAAACGGTTCGGAAGTCCTCCCGCAACCGAAACGATTTCTGGCTGCGATGAAAAACGGTCTTCCGCCATGCTCCGGCGTCGCGCTCGGAGTCGATCGTCTGGTGATGTTGCTCCTCGGGTGTCAATCAATCAGGGAGGTTCTCACCTTCCCGTACGAGCAAGCCTGATTTCAAAACGGGAGGTCACGCTTCAGTCTGTTTGCACGAGTTCCGTTAGAGAAACATTAAAAGAAACCGCCACCGCCACCCTGTTTGGCTGAATCACTTTTAGCTTTTTTATCTTTGCTACCATCTTGACCACCACCTGAGATGGGAAAGTATTTTGACTGAGGCTGTACCAGTGTTGCGTCTGTTTCCTCCGCCATTTGAGCCTCCAGTTCGTTCCAGAACTTTTCCAATTTTCTGTGGACACGCTGCGTCTGCCGAACAGCGAGAGAATTTCCGACAATCCAGATTGTGCCCAAGCCACCGTCTCTTTTCCATGAGCCGAAGTCATCAACCATATCCATCACGAAGTCAATCAGTTGAGGGTCTTTTATGTCAGCGGAGCCAGTTTCCATCGTCGAGCTACTCATTCCCAACCCCAATGCGCCATTACTACCTGTCCGACTCATTGTGTAGGGCGATTTGCGCAGTCCCTTCGGAATCGGATAAAACCGCACTTCCAACAGTTCGTCAGCTTTGGCTCGTGTGGTAATCTTCATTACTTCATCTTCAAGAATGTAATCAAGTTCCTCGTTTGGCATGTTTTCAAACATGATATTCAACGCACTTTGCAGGGAGATGCCCGAGATGATCAAATTGACCGGTTCATCCGTAGGGATGCCTGCTTCCTCCAGAGCTAACGTATCAAGACGGATATTGATGCCATGCTGCTCTCCGATCAGTTGTGTCACATCGCTCAGCGGCGTCTCGATAAATTCGAAGTTCGTTTCTTCTTTGAGAGCCTGGCGGAATTTCTCTTTCCAGGCATCGGAACGATTCTCTGTAGGCTTTTTCGCTGTTTTTTTAGCCGTATTTTCCTCCGTTGCCTGTTTCTCATTGACAGTAAGATCGTCGGTGACGATGTCGTCGTCTGACGCATCGCTGGTTGGCGCATTTCCTTCCAGTCTGAGTTGCGTGTTAATTGCTGATTCACCTTTGGGCGGTTCACCCACTACAAAGGCGCTGCCTGCCATGATTGCGATAGACAAGGCGGCAGAGGTGATGAGAATTGATTTTGCGATGGCAGATTTGGTAAGCATCGGCATCCACTCCTGTTGAGCTAGCTGTTCAATCGATTCGGGGAATGTTGTTGTCAGTTTGGTCGATTCGGCTAGTGCTGAAACGGTCTGGTCAATTAAACCTGCGCTACAACTCTGGCCCGCCTGTATTTGAGATTGCGATAACAGAGTAACAATTGCGAACGAAGAAAGGGTGATGCCTGCCTGTTGCAGACGTCTTTTCAGTTCGCTGCGTCCGCGTTTCAAAAGTCCTTCCACACTTCCCTGCGTGGAATTCATCGCCTCACAGATTTCACTGACTGACATCTGTTGAAAATGAAACATCACCAAGGGATCGCGATATTTTTCGGGCAAACCGGCCAAAACAATGTCGATCTGCTCGGCTTCAAATTCCTGTGCAATTTCCGCAAACAGATTTTGATTACTGATCGGTTCCTGATCTGAAAACACGGTCAATTCCCGTCTGTTCCGTTGTCGCTGCCGGGCACGCACGGCTGTTCGTCTGGCAACCTGAAACAGCCAACCCGCCAACGATTTCTGTTTCCGTATTTTTCCGGCCCGCTGGACAAGTATCAAAAATGTTGCCTGAAAAGCATCCTCCGCATCGGCGTGCTGAGCTGTCGCCCGTTTGCAGATTGTCATGACCATCGCACCGTACCGCTCGATGATCACCCGTAACGCTTCCCTGTTTCCGGAAACGACAAACGATTTCAACAACCGCGCATCATCCCACTGAACAAGAGGGATTTCCTCCTGCTTTCCGCTTGACCGTTTTTTGATCGGATTCGGAATCATGAAATGAACGGGCGAATCGAAAGAAAGGTTCCGCGTTTCCAACTACTATAGTGCCAGCTGATGGACCAGATTGGGCGCAGATTTTCGGCAATTATTCAAGTTTTCCCGTAAATCCCGAAAATTCCCGTTAGAGGTCTCAATCGCACGGCTATGGGCTTTCGTAGCTGGCTCTCTGTGGAGCGTTGTTTATGGCTTGTTGTTCGACCAATCTGACGTGTAATTTGTCTCGTGGCCTGCGTTGCGGTAGAATGAACGGCGATGCCACGGTGACTATCGGAAGTATGATCTGTTTATGAACAAATTCAATCCACTCTATCAAAGCAGACTATTGCTGTTTGTGCTTGCTTTCTTTATTCGGCTCACTGTGGTGTGGGGGCAGGAGTTGCCTTTTTTTGAAGGTGAGCCGTCTGGTGATAACAAGCCGTGGTACCATGTTTCATTCGACCGCAATTTGATGCAGAAGATGAATACAGTGGTCGATTTCGCAGAGAAGGATCGGCCATTGGAAGCTGCGATGGCGATGCAAGCGGTGATCGAACATCCGTCCGATTACTTTCTCATCGCGGAAACGAACAGGTATCGCAGTACGAGGCAATTTGTGCGAAGCTGGGTCGAACAGCAGCCCAAAGCGGTGCTCCAGGCTTACGAGGTGCAATATGGAGCGGTGGCCTCAAATTTGCTGAAACAGTTCCAGCTAACCGGCGACCGTAAATTGCTATTACAAATTGTGCAGAAGTATTTGCACACGAAATCGGGCATCTCCGCGGCGTATCGATTGGCCTGTCTTGAACTGGATGAAGGCCGCTTTCTGGCTGCCGCGATGAATTTTGAACGCCTCTCGGAATTGAAGCGTGTTCCCGCCGAGATCAAACCGTGGATCGTCGTCAAAAATGCGTTCTGCTGGATGA
>JALWSL010000058.1 GCA_027080405.1 Planctomycetaceae bacterium | reverse complement strand
GAAATGCAAAACCGGCAGCGGGATAAACGGGGTTGTTGGTAACGATTACAACAATTTTGCAATTATTGTCTAAAGTCCGAATGTGCCACTCGTAAGACCGTTTCAATCGCAGGAAAAGTTTTCCCGACGACAAATTCGATGATTGCACACAGGTGGGGAAGCGAATCGCTTTCCCCAACGAAACAGCCCGTTCAGCGAGGATAATTCTTCCCTGCATGGGATCGAGACATTTTCCGCCAAATTCAGATTATTTCCATTTTAGTTTGAGTATGGCCTCTCATTTGCTATTATGCAGGCAGATGATTGTTACATTCCAATAACAAACCCGGCAGAATTTTGCATCCCTTTGCTTTCAGGGAAAGGGGATAGAAATTGACGTCGGGGTCAAATCGTCGGTGTCAGAAAATGGATGTTTGGAGGCCGGCTTCCGAAATAGGAGGGTTGAACACCCATGACTGAACAACGAAAACTTGAATTGACTTCACGTCAGCAGGATCTTCTTCTGCAGGGGCTTCGGTACATAAGCCGTTCCGTGAAACTTCGCATGGAAGACCCAACGCCTGAATCGAAACAGAAAAGAGCGGAGCAGCTCGAAGAACTGATGCAGCTTTCTTCACTGATCGAAGGAAGTTCGCATGCCGAGATGCTGCTGCAATCCTGAACGAATAGCCGAATAACCGGGATCGCCTGAGGTGATCAAAGTGGTTCCGGAAGTCTCCATACTGAAACCGCCACCCTTTTCATCAGGGGTGGCGGTTTTCGTTTAAGGCTTAATATGAGGCCAGGACACGTCAAGAGAGATGCGGACTTAACTTATCCCGGAAGAACTCTACTCGACTGAAAAGGCATAGACGCAAACGTGCCGGTATTCCTCGCCGGGGTGCAGAATGATCGATGGCCACTGCGGTTTATTGACCGAATCGGGATAGTGTTGGGTTTCAAGACAGACTGCCGAGCGATGGGCGTATGCCTTGCCCTGCTTCCCTTTTTGTCCAAACAGAAAATTGCCGGAATAGAATTGAATCCCCGGTTGATCAGTGAAAACGGTCAAAACGCGTCCCGATTTGGGGTCTTTCAATTTGGCAGCCAGTTCAAGCCCCTTTCCTTTGCGGTTGAGAACGAAATTATGATCGTATCCGATCGAGGCGGTATCGGTCAGCTTTTCAATTCTCTCTCCAATGACGTGAGGCGTTGTGAAATCGAGGGGCGTCCCTTTGACAGTCGCAATTTCGCCGGTCGGGATGAGTGTCTCGTCTGTTGGTGTATAGCGGTCGGCATTGAGTGTGAGGATGTGATCGAGAACAGTTTTCGAACCTGCACCGGCCAGATTGAAGTAAGCGTGATTCGTCAGGCAGACAGGAGTTGCCTGGTCGGTTGTGGCGAAATATTCAATACGCACTTCATTTTTGTCCGTTAATGTATAGGTCACCTCGATCAGAAGATTGCCCGGATAGTTTTCCTCGCCGTCCGGACTATTGTACGAAAAGCGGACACTGGCTCCCTGTTCGCAGGGAACTTCGTCCGCCTTCCAGATCACCTTGTCGAGACTGTTGCCGTTCCCGCCATGCAGATGATTGGGCGGATCGTTGATGTAAAGCTGATAGCTCTTTCCGTCCAGGGAAAACTTCCCCTTGGCGATGCGATTACAGACGCGACCGACAATACAACCGAAATACTGATTCCCCTTCGATTCATACCCTGCGACGTTATCAAACCCGAGAAGAACATCCGCCATGGTTCCGTCACGATCGGGAACATACATGGAACAGAACGTCGCTCCTCGTGTCAGAAACTCGGCTTTCACCCCGTTGGCGTTCGCCAGGGTGATCTTCTCAACGGGTGCGCCTGTTTTTGTTCGACCAAAAGGTGTTCGTGTCATCGCTTCCTCTGCAATCAGGACAAGTGGACTCATCAAAAAAAACATCGCCGCTGCTAAAACCGTTTTCTGGATGCGTTTCATTGCTGTGCTTCCTTTTTCCTCGAATAACTGATGCCGATCGTGCGTGAGATCGAGACAACCAATCCCTCGTATCAGTCTACCGAAACAGGGAAAATAAATCACCTTCAGCCAACCCGGGAAAACCGTGTGAAGCAGGATCGCGTTCCGGGTGTACGAAGCCGCTCTCAAACCGTTGCGGATATACTATCCGGAAATCGCCCGAATGTAACGCGATTGGCAAGGCCCTGCAGGGGTTCATCCGCTCGCCTGTTCCTATTCGTAGATGGGGCAGAACGTATTGAATACTCCTTCAGCAAAAACACCAGGATCATTGTACCGCTGATTACGGTTTAATGCGGTGATCGACCTCATTTCGGTTTCAGATAATTCGAAGTCGAATAACGCGATGTTTTCATCCAGACGTTGGGGGTGACTCGATTTCGGGACGATCGCCGTGCCCCGCTGAACGGCCCAACGCAGGATAACCTGGGCGGGGGTCTTTCCATGATGCCTGGCTGCAACCTGCACAACCGGCTGTTCCAAAATGGTATCTCCACGTTCGGCCATTCCGATCGAAACATACGAAAGACTTCCCAAAGGGGAATAGGCGGTCACCGCGATGTTTTCCTGTTTCGCGTAGCGGATCAATTTCTCCTGTGTCAAATAGGGATGGGATTCAATTTGCAAAGCGGACGGGCGGATTTTGGCGTACGAAAGCAGGTCGCGAATCAACGATGTCCCGAAGTTGGAAATCCCGATGTTTTTCACCAGCCCCGCTTCAACCAGTTCTTCCATCGCCTGCCAGGTTTCCTGAATCGGGACGGGCGACAGATCCATTCTGGGAGACTCCGCATCGGGATCATACAGCCATCCCGGCGGATACCGATGTTCGATCGGAACATATTTCAGCGAAATGGGGAAGTGGATCAGATACAGATCGAGATAATCAAGCTGAAGATCCTTCAACGATTTTTCAACAGCCGGTCGAACGTGTTCTGCCCGATGATACGTGTTAAACAGTTTGGAAGTGACCCACAATTCCTCCCGCGTGCAAACATTCTGCTGCAAGGCCCGGGCAATTCCCCTGCCGACATCTGTTTCGTTCCCGTAATCGCATGCACAATCGAGATGGCGATAGCCGCCACGCAAGGCGTGTTCGACCAAGCCTTCCACCGTTTCCGGTTCGACCTTCCACAGGCCATAACCGACCGTCGGAAGTCTGTCACCCGTATGCAACTGGATCGTATTCATGATCACCTCTGTTAACCTGGAGTTAGTTTTGATACTGAACCGATGATTCGAACGCACCCGCAGAAATGGTTCCTGCGGATCGCCGAGCGGATTTCGCTCGAAACGGATCGGCAATACCGGGGAGTCTACTCCCATGCTACCGCAATGCAGCCCGAAGGTTAATCCATTCATCATCCATCGGGAAAAATTTAACCGTTTACGCCGTGTTGGATTCCGGTCCAATCGGGAAGATCCGCCAATGTGGGATCGATATAAAGGTGATGCCACAATTGCGTTGAAAGCACTCCCATCAATCCCATGTCGAGAATGTATCTTCCCAGCGAACGGCGTCTTTTGGTCGCCTGAGCACGCCTGGCCCGTTCCACACCTTCCTGCTGAAAGTAACCGGATTTTTTTAATGACTCGCCACTGAGAAGCTGGTCAACCCAGTCTGGACGATTTTCGCCCAGAAAATTCGCCGTTAAAAAAGCGCGAAACATGGTTTTAGGACGATTGGCAATTTGCGGCGGTAGTGTGCGGGCCGCCACCTGACGCAACAGCCACTTGTTCTGCTTGCCATGCAACTTCAATGTCGGATCGATCGAAGCGCAGAAATCGACGACCGATTCATCCAGAAACGGATAGCGCCCTTCCACCGAACTGTTCATTGTCACCCGGTCGCTTTTGGCGGCCAGCAGCAAACCGGGCAGCATGATCTTGAAGCCCGCGTACAGCGAACGGTTCAGCGGTTCCCAATGAGCGATCCGTTTTTCGCACATTCCGGGAACATCCTGATACGGCGAGTAGTCCCCGACAGACTTCCACATATCCGCAGAATAAAGGACTTCCCGCGACTGTCCGATCAGTTCGTAGGAACTCTGCTGGGCAATCCGATGACCATGAAACGCATCTATCGGATGCTGATGAACCCGCCCTCCTCCAGCCGTCAGCGCCGTCAGGCGGCGAAATAGTCGAACCGCAGGCCGTCCCGGCAGTTGCCCCCGGTGTGCGTATCGAAACCAGACATAACCGGCCAGCAATTCGTCCGCTCCTTCTCCGGTTAAAGCCACCTTGTAACCCATCTGGTGAACCCGTTTGGCCATCAACATCAGGCAGGAGGCGGAGGTATCGAAAACAGGCCCTTCCGAGGCGACAATCTGCTCCGGATAGGCGTTCGCGATATCCGTCGACTTCAAGCGCAGAATTTCCAGAGGGCTATGGAGGATCTCGGCCGATTCCATCGCCTGGGTACGTTCGTCGACCGGACCGGAGCCATCCAGCGAGATGGTAAAGGACTGGATCGGCTGCTCGCGTGCCCGTGTCACCAGACCCAGGACAGTTGTGGAATCCAGACCGCCACTCAGATAGCAACAGACAGGAACTTCACTGATCAGCCTTCTGCGAACCGATTCCTGCAGAAGGTGCTCGAGTTCCTCTTCAGCCTGAACAGGATTTTCAAACCTGCGTTCCGTTCCCGCATCGGGAAAGTCGAGATCCCAGTAGCATCGTTTTTCGATCTTTCCATCCTGTACCCTCAACTGATAGCCGGGGGGCAGCATCGAGATCCCTTCAAAGCAGGTTCGCTCACTCGGCAAACAGAAGAAATTGAAGTAGAAATCGAGTCCCAGACGGTCCGGTCGGGCACTAACCATTTTCGTCGCCAGCAGTCCCCGTATTTCCGAAGACCAGAGCAGCCAGTTATCGACCACCGTGTAATAAAGAGGCGAGATGCCAGCCCGGTCGCGTCCCAACAGAAGTTTCTTTTCCCGGCGATCCCATATACACGCGGCAAACTGCCCGCGCGCTTTCAAAAAAACATCTTCGCCAAAATCTTCATACAGATGGGCCCAGGCTTCTGTATCGCAATGCGTTCGTAACTGGTGCCCTTTTTTCAGCAGATCTTCTCTGAGATCGGGATAGTCGTACAGCTCACCATTGAAGGCAACCTGCACCTGACCATCTTCATTCCCAATTGGTTGTCTGCCATGGGCAACATCGATAATCGACAATCGTCGGGCAGCAAACGAAATCCCCGGCTCTGAGTAGGAATGTCCATCATCCGGGCCACGATGCCTGATCGCATTCGCCATGCGATCCAGTGTCTGATCCGGAAACGAACGGGGACCGTCGAGAGAAATAGCACCAACAATACCACACACAGTCGCAGAAATCCCCGTTACAGAACAACAATCGGGCGGTGCGCCCCACCACGCAGTGGGTCTCAAATCCGTGTACAGCAGAGGATACAGGAATTATCAGAGGGCGCGAAGCAAACAGGCAGCACTTTGTCCCATCGAGGTGCGATTGACACTCAAGGTCAATGAATTCCCCAACGACTGCGGCTGGTCTCTGACGACATTCAATTCGCAACCGGGATCGGGAGTTTCGTAGTTCAGGGTGATGGGCAATTCACGATGCCTCATGGCGAGGATCGATCCTGCCAACTCAACCGCCCCGGTTCCCGCATCGAACTGGCCAAAATAGCTTCCCAACGCAATGACGGGAATATTGGAGGCAGCCGTTCCCATCGCCCGATGATAGGCAATCGCTTCGACCAGATCGTCCCGCTGCGTGCTTTTGCCATGGGCGTTGATGTGGCCAATTTCTTCCGGACGGATCTCGGCTCGACGAATAACCGACTGAATCGCGGCGACGAGTCCCGCTCCCGAATTTTTTGAGGCCGTTGTTGTCCCATCGCATCCAGAGCCGACAGAAAGAAGCTCGGCATAGATATCGGCTCCCCGGGCGAGAGCATGTTCCATTCGCTCAATAACGAATACGGCTGAACCTTCCCCGACCACCGAACCGTCACGATCACGGTCAAACGGCCTGCAGGCCCGTTGAGGATCGTCCTGCCGGCGCGTCAGCGAGTCGAACAGATTGAAACGTGCCACATCGAACGGATCGGTCGCACAACTGCTTGCGCCAACAATCATGCAATCTGCAGCGTCACGCTGAATGGTTCCCATCGCTTCCGACAACGCGAGAAGCGCCGATGATTCCTGACAGGTAATCGTGTTGTTCGGGCCTCGGGCGTCATGTTCAATGGAAATGTAGGAAGCCTGGACGTTTGGCATCTGTCGAAGCAGCCACAACGGCGGAATCTGCCCCATTCGCTCCTCAGCCCAGCCGGCAAACTGATCGTAACTGTTGCCCCCCGGTGCCGCTCCCACCAGTTCTTCAGGAGTGGACGCGATATGACCAGAACCGAATACAACCCCCAAACGTTCGGGATCGACCTGCCCCCGGCTCAAACCGGCGTCGGCCATACTCATATTTGCAGCGGCAACACCAAGCTGGGCGTCGCGACTCATCAGATTGATCGACTTGCGGTTGTTGATGTACTCCACCGGGTCGAAGTCGTGGATTTCAGCTCCCAGTTTTGAGGGTAGCCTGGAGGAAGGAACCGACTCCAGAAAACCGATTCCGGAGTTTCCTGCAACCAGATTGTTCCAGAACGCTTCTTTCCCAATTCCAATAGGAGAAACGACCCCCACACCGGTAACGGCGATGCGGCAATTCTTATTGTATAACATTTCAGCCTGACCCTGTTAATTATGCAATAGCATAACTCTGCGAAACATAATGTCTCATCAGCAGACATACTGCCTGCACTTCAAACAGATATCGTTTTTTGGAGTGAAAACAATAACTGCTTCTTCCCATCAACGCAAAAACGCCGAATACCGCATTGCCAAAGCTTGGTCCCGCAGCAACACATCCTCAGCATCTTTACATGAATTCGGTTCTTGCAACCTGAAACGCTTTCCAGCCATCACTCGATGACCGTTCGCAAAGGTAAGAGCAGAAAAGTGCATCACACCGCTCTGCCAATCAAGTTGCAGATCACTCGGGATTCCACCCGAATCACCCTGAACCACGGTAGGAAATTTGAAAGGGCTTCCGTGTTACCTTCAAACAGACACAGACCTCAAAGTCCTGTTCGAGAAACGCCGCTATGACAGTTCCGTGCCTCTTCCTGGTCCCTTTGAATCGGCACGCAACCACAACGTAACTCTCGCAAAACTCCGACACCACACCAAACTTGACAACGGAGACCCCTCCCCGTCATCAGGTGATGTATCAACCTGTGTCGACACATAGCCGCTATTGCACCGTAACTTTCCCATACTGTCAAGTGGAAGACCAATATTTTGAAACGATTCGCATGAAGTCCTTTTTGTGGTGAACAAGCGATCTGGGTTGACGAGGGTTCTCAAGGTTCAGGGGGGCCACATTGTGCTAGTCGTCCATCAGTATGGGTAATCTCGGGGGATGAGGGAAGAATCGAAGCAGTGGAATACCTCGTTTTATGCGCTATTTTTACCCGAAAGCAGTCGATTGTGAACATGTCCGCCCAAAATGCCGACTCTATTGATAGCGGAGTATTGGACCGAGCAGGTTCTGCAACATTACGACGGATGCACACACGGAGATTAAGGTCTGGTTTATGTCGATGGAGCCATCATCAAAATTGCCGCAGTTCATTGTGACGACTCAAGGTGAGATTTTAGGAGAAGATACCCCTGAAAACAGGGAGATCGTCCGTCGTATTCACGCTTGCGTCGCTGCATGTGAACAAATACCCACTGAAGAACTCGAAAAAGGGATCATTCAGGATATGTGCAACGCAATGAGCCAGATCATTCCGCTTCTGCAGCAGAAAAAAGCCTCCTGAACCTGATTCAGGCAAGGACGTTCGGATTAACGCCCGGTTCTTTCTGGAATCGGGCATTTTTCATGTCCCGTCCCAGTTGGAAGATACGCTGTGTGATTGGATGATTGGGGTTTCGGAAATATTGTAAGAGATTCCTCTTGATGAGATCTTGCGAACATTGAATAATCCCGGCGCAGTTGTTCCTGTTCGACCTTAACTTTCGGTGCAGTCATGGTTACTTCTCATTTAGTAAAACTGATCGTGTTGACCGCGATGTCAGTGCACAGCCTGCTCGGTTGTGGCATCCACGCGGTTCATGCGGAATGCTGCCCCAACATGATGGCAAACTGCGAAGAGTCATGTTCTTGTGAGAACAGGGACGGTTGCGAACAGGCCAAAAAAGGAACCCGATGTTGCCGGTGTGCTGCGTCTGGGACGCACAAAGCTTCGCACAGGAAAGTTGCCGGCAAAGAGAAACAGCAATCCGGGCAAAACTCTGCGATTCGTTCTGGCAAAACGGTATCGCACAACTCCCCAATAATTCCGCCGTGCCAATGTACCTGTAATGGAAGCCATTGCGTTTTTGTTGTGAATGCGACAAGACCGGTTTTGATTGACCGTTTTTCTCTGGAACCGGTCAACGTCAGGTATGCCACTGCCGAGTTGCAATGTTTTCCCTTTCTTTGCCAGTTCTCGCCCGCCGCTCTCGATTATGATGCGAGCCAGTTGGGGGGATCCCGATCTGCGCTTACGCAAGTTTGGCTGCTATAGACCGTATCTGTGCTTCGAATGATACGGGCAAAACGATAACGAAATTGCAGTCCCAATCGCTCGTCAATGCGACGACTTCAGGTGAAGTGTGGCGGTGAGGTGTTGCGCTGTTCTTGAATGAACGCCTTTCCTGCTTCTGCCCGTTTGAAAAGTATCGTCGGATGCGTTGTCACCCGGTCACAACGCGCCAGATGGTGTGCAAGTTCTCCAAGAGAAGTCACAACGCATCTCACGATATTTTTATCCTGAAAATACTCGCCCGACGAAAAAAGCTAACTGATCAATCATAAGGATCCATCATGAAGATTCCCAAAAATTCACTGAAATGGACTTTCTTTTTCTGCTGTCTGGTGCTTGTTGTCGCCGCGTGG
>JALWSL010000057.1 GCA_027080405.1 Planctomycetaceae bacterium | reverse complement strand
CCGTCCGGTAGATGCTGCTGAGAGCCGTCCCGTTCTCCAACTTCACTCACATTATTGCCATCGGAAATCTCACCGCCAGGTGCCGGGACGATCCGTCACCCCCTGTTGCAACATTAACGGGACATTCCGCTGAACAGCAGATCAATTGCATGGGCCCATTCCTGAAGCGCAACTCTGTATTTTTTTTCTGCACTGGCCTGCTGCGCTTTTTTTTGGGCCATGTCGTGTTTTTGGCGGTCGTACTTCCAGTTCTTTTTCCGGGCTGTCTCCAGCAGCTTCTGATGAGCCCCTTCAATCTGATCCATGAACGCCTGAGTGAATCTGACCGCTGCAGTGCGATACGGTCGAAAGAAAACTGTTGAGGAATCTTCGTCATCCTCCTCATATTCTTTTTGGAGAATCCGTTCTCTTTCGTGTCCAATGCGGAACGCCAATATGACGATCACCGCTCCCAATATCCCCAGGCCGGCTGCAGCCACAGCCCATTGGTAATAGGAAAGCACACCGGCAGCAAGAATGCACAAAAAAGCGAAGCCGAGCAGCAGCGGTTGAACCCATTTTGGCTGAACCTGCGGAAAGTCGTATTCCTTCGTCAACGGTTGTTTCGACTTTCCGTCCTGATCGGTGACGCGAACAATAACGACCGTTGAATTATCCGCCCCCCCTCGCAGATTGGAAAGGTTAATGATGAATTTGGCTGCTTCAGGAACAGGCAGGGACTTGGCAATGATCCCGATTTCCGTATCACTGAGATACTTTGTCACCCCGTCTGAACAGAGAATATAAATATCACCGGGCATGTACTCGTAAGGGCCTTCAACATCGATTTTCACTTTCGGATCAGGCCCCAGACATCGTGTCAGGACATGACCATACTTTTCGACATCGACATTCGGTGCAGTGGGAGTCCGTCTGTTCTTCAACCTGTTTTCCGAAGCAACAGTATGATCGAACGACAGCTGATCGATTCGCTCATCACGGACACGGTAGATTCGGCTGTCCCCCACATGAGCAATAATGAACCCCTCGCCGGAAATGATCAGCGAAGAACAGGTTGTCCCCATCCGTTTGAAATCGCGATTTTTCGAACCGATATCGTAGATAGCCGCATTCGCCTCATCCATCGCCTGCCTGATTGCGAATTTGGCCTGTTCCTGCGGCGTCTTGAAATAGAGATGCCGAACCGTATCAACTGCCGTTTTACTGGCCAACTCCCCAACTTCATGCCCCCCCATTCCATCAGCCACGATAAACAGATGGCCCCGATTGAGCCACATCGACTCTTCCGGACAAAGCGCAATCGCGCAGTTGTCCTCGTTATTTTGCCGTTTCATCCCGACATCACTGCGAGAGGCGTACTGTAGCTTGGGGACCCAGTGCATAGGATTGGTGGAGCTCTAATTCGGTCGAAATCTGTTATACGGGAAACTCAGTACAGTCGGTCGAAACTGTCAGGCGACAACCCGAGACTTACCGCCCTCCGGACGGATTGTTGAAAGCACGAAATCCGGGCAGCGGCTCTCGGTGCAATATACATCAGATGCACAATCGAGACACCTGAACGAATGCAATTACTGCCATAATTCACACACCAGGCGTCCCGGTTACACAGGCTGATTGTAGCAATTCCGGGCGTAATCTGGTATGAACTCCTCCAGATCGGTCAGGTGCTCCGGTTACCTGAATCATCCGAATCAATGCCCTTGGCAGTTTCTTTCTGTTCATCCTGCAAAACGGAGTGACGTTTTATGAAAAAAATGAGGAACCGATGCGCCTGGCTCGTTGCGTTCACGTCACTGTCTCTCAGTCTCAACCCGGCCAACGCCGATGAGAATCCGATCCGGTTATTTTTTGATGCAGTAGATACCGGGCAGGTCGAATCTGTAAAAAAATTGATGCATCCACAACTTGCCAGGCAGATCGATCCTCCCATTCTCGAAGCCTGGTTGCAGGCGGTTTCTTTCCGCCTGGGGCCAGTTGTTGATATTGTCCCGGAGTTTGAACAGATTCTCCCGACGGTGCAGGAATACACGGCGACTGTCCAGTTCAAAAAGGGAAAGGCACATGTTCAGATCAACCTGTCCAATCGGGAAATTGTCAAGTTTGAAGTAAAATCGGCCAAACTGATAAACTGGTTTCAGAGACCGACTTCGCTGCAATACTACAACAAGCAGGGTGAAAATTTTTTGAAGGAACTGCAGGCTCTCAACTACCAGGCTGCCAAAAAACTCCTTCATGAAAAAATAGCTGCTCAGCTGACGACCAGTGATCTGAAATCGTATGCGGAAAAAATCGGCGAAAAAACGGGCGGTGCGGAAACGATCCGTTATCGATTCGCCAAGTTGACCGTTCTTCCGAATGAACAACTCCAACAGATCGATCTCTTTTACGAGATAAAAGGAAAACAGGGAACCGTCCAGGCGGAACTGGCCATCCGCTTTCAGGGGATGAGGGGTTATATCGTCAGTTTCGAATTTTACGACACACCTCGCTGAATCACCGCTCCCTGCCGGAGTGTTTCACCCCGGTTGCGAATCGAACGTTATCGATTCACCTTTTTCTGCAGGGAGGGACCTGGGATGCAACCCTTTGCGGGCAATATGATAGGTCAGCATGGCATCGGTGCCATTGACGATCAGAAAAAGGAGAATGGCCGAGACGACATCTGAAGGATCAGCGCCCGTCAGAAATCGTGAAAGCCCGACGATCAAAAATGTCCAACTGCTCAACCCGCCGAACATTTCGAGAAAGGCGATAAAATGATGTCCCATCAAAAAATCACCCCAGGACGGAAAGATCAAACTGCGCAACGCCAGTTCCTTCGGAGACCAGAACTTCGCCCCACATGTTTCGCAGAAGTATTCATCTCTGGAAACTTTATCCAGGCAATGACTGCAAAGATTTTCCAATGATTGGGAAACAGGGGGATTGAATTCCGACTGCCGAAACGCCTCCAGTGCCTGAGTGAAAATGGTTGGCATTTCCTTGCGATCCTGCCTGGAAAAACCTGAAAAACTCAACTTGCGTCCATCCTTCAGTTTCAGATTCAGCATTCCGTGCCAATTCCCCTTGAAGTGAACGATCTGGTTGTAATAGACCATCCAGAACGTTTTTTTCGGCTTCCCCCTTGAATTCGTACGGAACATCAGCAAACGGACATTTGTCAGAACAAAAACGGTGTGATTGATTCCATGAGCCCAGACCCCCATGAAAACCGCCTCGGTAAGGGAGTGCTGATTTCCCTTGGCCAGAAAAAGAACTTTTTCTCCTTCAAACAGACAATCCTTGAGCAAGCTCTCCAGATGCCGAACCAGTTTATATTTCGACTTAAAAGGAACCTTCCAGCCCCAGCCTTCCACTTTGGGAAAGATTTTTTCCAGGTCGTAATCGATATCGGGCGAAAGCGACATCCCGAATTCTTCCAGACGATCCTGCACAGTAATCGCAACCGGCTCAACTGAAAATGTTTCCTGCTGATCGAAAGTCATCTTTCTTCTCCACAAGATTCCATCATGAGAACGGCCCCCGCCTGAACCAGCAGTTTTCCACTCCTGCCGTTTTGGAATCCAGATCGAAACAGAATAGCGGGAGGGAATGATCTCCCTTCCACGGACGAATCGAAGAACATGAGCAATTCGCAGATATGAATAGGCTACAACATGAATAGACTACAAACAGTCTACGGAAAATCGACGCAACAGGAACCACAAAGCGCAAATGGAATCAACGGCCGTTCGCCAATTCAGGTGTATCGAATTTTACGGTATTGCTCTTCAAAATACTCCGGAAGCAGGCTGTCTATTTGCAGCAGGCCTTTACGGGTCAGCACAATCCGGTCCGATTCCACTTTCAGATAGCCCGCCTGCTCCTGGTTTCTGATCGCCGTTTCGAATTGAACAAAAATATCGACTCCGAATTTTTCCCGGAAGTAGTCCGCCTCGACTTTGCATTCTTTCATCTGGAGAACAAATTCCCGAATCAGACTCTGATGTTTTGTGGGAACGTAGGCGCGATTGATGGGCAACTCTCCCGCTTCCACCGTTTCCAGGTATTGTTCAAGCTCATCGTAATTCTGATAATGAACTCCCTGAAAATGGCCAAAAGAAGAAACACCCAGAGGCAGAATATCGTGGCCGCGAAAAAGATGATCCCGGTAGATGAAATGATCGGTTTCGGGATTTTTGACCAGTTCCTGCCCTGAAACAACATGATAGCCCGCAGCTCCCAGCCGTTCGATCGCTTCATTCACCCATCGTCTTTTGGTTGGCCAATCAGCCACCGGAGAGGCGATTCCGGTTTCCTTCATCCGCTGCGAAATGACCGTATTGAACGGGAGTTCCATTTGATAGATGGTGATGTTATCGGGAGAGAGTTGCATCGCCTGGTCGAGATTACGGTGCCAGTTTTCATCTGTTTCGCCGATCATCCCCGCGATCAAATCGATATTCACCTGTGCAAAACCGGTTTGCTGAATCCACTCGTACGCCCGAAAGATTTCAGGAGAAAGATGGGCACGCCCATTTTTCTGGAGGATTTCGTCATTGAAGCTTTCCACGCCCAGGGAAACGCGTGTCACTCCAATCTCCCTGAGTGTTTGCACCTTCTCCAGATTCAGCGTTCCCGGCTCGCATTCGAATGTCACCTCCGAAGCGGTCTCCCACGAAACCGACTGACTGAGCCGATCCCGCAATTGACACAACTGTCTGGAACTGAGATAGCTGGGGGTTCCGCCGCCAAAATAGACGAACTCGACTTTTCTTCCTTCAACCCCGGGCATCTTCGAAAGTCTGTTCAACTCGTCATCCATCGCCTGCACATAACGCTGGATTGTTTTGGCGTTCTGCTGGACATAGACGCGAAAATAGCAAAACTGGCAGCGCTTGCGACAAAAGGGAATGTGCGCGTAAATTCCCATCGGAATCGATCGATCCGGTTCCTGTTGTAACGCCTGCAGAGCTTCGGGCAGGTACTTTCTGTCCCAAACCGAATAGGGTGGGTAGTTCGTAATAAAATAACTGCCAACTTCCGTTTTATCCGGTTCTGAGATTTCAAATTCTGTCGACATGGGCCTGTTTTATTATTGCAAGATCAACCGGCGGATGTCGGCACCCCGAGAACCACCTGATTGCGTTTTATGAATGTTGTCGGCACACAAATGGAATTGGTCGCCTGGAATCTCCCGTAAATCACTTACCGCCAAAACAGACTATCTGACCACCTGTTTCCGCACTGCCGATGACAAGATGCCGCTCTCCCACCGCAGGGGAACCGGGAACCTTGCGGCCTATTTTTTCCTTCCAGAACTCTTTTCCCGTTTCCAGTATCACTCCGTAAAGATATCCATCATCACTGCCAAAATAGACACGATCCTCCACAATCACAGGCGAGCTGTCAACTTTCCCCCGTGTCGCAAATGTCCAGACCTCTTCTCCTGTTTTGCGGTCGATACAGTGCAACAGTTTATCACGACCACCGACAATTACAAACTTTGGGGTGAGTGCCGCAGATGAATGATACGGAAACTCTCCGGCTGCAGAGCGGTATCGCCACTTCACTTGAAGCGTCTTCCAGTTGACCGCAATCACTTCACTGGCGTAGGTTCCAACGTACAGCATCTCTCCCCAAATGGCGGGCGAGGCGATTAAATACGTCTCGAGGGACATCCTTTTTATCTGTTTTCCTGTTTGGATATCAACAACACGGAGCTGTTCATCGCAACCGGTGACAAAGGTGAACCCCTGCGTGATGGCGGGACTGCAGTTGACGTACCCTTCTGTTTCGTACTTCCACAATTGCTTTCCTGTTGCCAGTTCCAGGCAGTACAGCGAATTGTCGTAGGAGCCGAACACAATCCGCTCTCCGATCCGGGACGCAGAACTGATGATTTCTCCCATCGTTTCAAATTTCCAGCGTCGCTTCCCTGTTTTCCGATCAATACAATGAAAAACTCCTTCTTCATCGCCAATACAAACCGAATCTTCCGTCACCAGCGGAGCAGCCTTGAAGCCGGGCGCGAATTTATCGGGATCCGGATCATCTATCGAGCGGTACTTCCACAACTCCCGCCCGTTTTCAAGATCGAGACAGACAACGAAACCGTCCAATATTCCACAGTAAACACGACCTTGTGCAATCGCGGGGGTTCCTGGAACGCCATCCTCGGTTTCGTAGCTCCATAGCTGTTTCAAATCGCGGGGCAAATCTGAACCGGCAACACCCCGCAACAGGTTCCCATTCCTGAATGAGAGCCATTGATCCGTCTGCGACACCTGTTTGTTCTCGCCATCTTCTGCCTGAAGACCATTTGCCGGCGAGAACAACCCGCCGGGCAAACTCGCTACCCAAAAAAGGCCGAGAAACAAGGTTCGCACTGTTTTTTTCATGAGGTCCATGCGCATTCGTAAATTTCCTGCATCAATTCTGTCCGCACCTCTCTGGGGTTGAAATGGCCTGTCCACTGTTCAGCGGCTTCCTGAGCCAGTTGTGGAAACAGGTTTCTGTCGATCTCCACCTGATCCAGCGAAGTCGGATTTCCCGTCATCGCGACAAGCTGCTGAATGTACTGTGCCAGCTTTTCGGAGGCTTCAGGGTCATCGGCTGAACAGAGCCCCGCTTCTTCAGCCAATTCCCCGTATAAATGGCCAACAACACCCTGATTGAAACGGACAACATGGGGCAGCATCAAGCCAACCGCGACTCCATGCACCGTGTTGAAGTGGGCAGATAACGGATTCGCCAACGCATGGGTCGCACCAAGCATCGACTGTTCGATCGCTGCACCTGCCCAATGGGCGGCCAGCAGCATCTTTCCCCGGGCTTCAATATCCGGTGTATCCTGAAAGACCGCGGGAAAAGCCTGAATGATCAACCGCCACGCCTGCATTGAAAACATGGAGGAAACCGGCGTTCTTTTTTTGGTCACGTATGTTTCAACGACGTGGCTCAACGCGTCCACCGCCGTCACCGATGCAACCGCATGAGGCATCGTCGCAGTCAATTCCGGGTCGAGAATCGCTACCTTCGCCGCCGCTTTCTTGTCCCCACACGCCATCTTCATGTGTGTTTCAGATTGGGCGATCAATGCGAACGATTGAGCTTCACTCCCGGTTCCGGAAGTGGTCGGAATCGCGATGAAAGGAAGCATGGGCCTGGTCGCTTTTCCAACGCCCCAATAGTCTTCAATTTTCCCTCCATTGGTCAGCAGAAAGTTGACCCCCTTGGCACAATCCATACTGCTGCCACCTCCCAGGCCGACAATAAAATCAATCTGCTGGGCAGAGGCCACCTGCAAGGCACGATCAACATCCTCTACCGTCGGGTTGGCACACACACCATCGAAAACAACAACCTGTAGTCCGGCTTGCTTGAGCGAATCAACAGCCCGGGCTTCGTGCCCTGCCTGCGCAAGCCCCTGATCGGTAACAAGAAGAACATGGTGGGCTCCATATTCGCAAGCCAGGGAACCCAACCGGGACAAAGCCCCCGGTCCAAAAACGGTGCGGGTGGGTAGTGAAAAATCAAACGCCGAGACTTTTGCGATTCCGGTTGATGGTTTCGAAGAATTGATCACGATGATTTCCAGTGAGGCAGGTCAGTCAAATCAGCGATGGGTGCGTTCACCACCGCGATCACTCCATCATACGGACAAATACCTGCCAGAGCAATGACCCTGCTGAAAACCGGCAAACTTTGTTCCCTGACCGATCATTTTTCAGCAATTTGATTACGCAGATTATCGGTTGGTTCGCTCTGCATTTCTTCGAATCCAAACAGGCTGGAAACCGGAACTTTAGCGGCGAATTCTGCGGTACGGTTGGGCGGCTGAGAAACCGGTGGGCATAGTCATTGAGCGATCTTCTTCCCGGGAAACGCTGCGGATCGGGACTGTCTGTTTGATTGGGATAACCGATCGGGCGTTGACCGGTGAAAACGAAGGTCTGTTCGAATGCGATATCATGCGGCGATGGGCAGAAACATTTTGCGTTTTGTTCAACTCGCCGGTTAAATCGGCGATCAATCGAGCCGTAGCGGAGGGGATGATCACGACACGCGTTTGTCCGGGAGCATCTGGAGATTCGATGACAATAGTCAATCGGGCTCCGTTCGCAAACTGCAGAGGGTTCGTCGACGAGGGCACCGCTGACGGGGTGGTCGCCGGTGTTTGGGTGATTGCCGACGCTTGAACAGCCGGTGGAATATTCGAAGAGATCGGCGCACTGTTACTGTTCACTCCCGCGGTGTTTCCTGCCGGAACGGCTGCAGGGGGTTCCTGCATGGGAACGCCGAAGGCGTCATTACTGTTGGTCGCGACAACACTTTCAACAGGTTGCGCAACGGGTTGCGATACCGGTTCCTGTTGACGGATAATGCTTTCCAAACCACATGAAGCAACAAGATCGAGAATCGGTTTGAGCCCGGCATATAAACCACGTTTTTCTTTTGGATCTGCCGCGATACAAACACCGACCACCTCGTTCTCCAGATTGAACAATCCGCCCCCCGAACGTCCCTGAACAGGAACTCCGGTGCATTCGACGTTATCGGGGCCGGTGTATCGATTCAGCGCCGTGACAAAGAGATTCTGTGTTGTCGGGGGTTGCCCGCCACTACAGCCAACGCTGATGACCGACGCTCCCTTGGGAAGTTGCGAACCGCTTGCAGCCAACCTTGCCACGGGAAGGACACCATCGGTCGGAATGGAGATCAAACCGACATCGGCATCAAGATCATACTTAACGACTTTACCCAGATAACTTTCGAAGCGTTCCCCCGTGAAAAAATCAACATCGACTTTTGAAGCATCCGTCATTTTGCGGAAAATGTGCCCGCAGGTTAAGACGTAGGAAACCCCGGGAGTCGAATGGATGATCGTTCCCGAACCGTAATTGATGCCGTTTTCGTCCTTGATTCTGATACGCACATTTGCGGCACTGGAATCGATGTGCGGCGTCGGTTTGGTAACGTTGCTTTTTTCATCCAATTGAGCACGAACAATCGGCGTTTCTCT
>JALWSL010000056.1:1309-2237 GCA_027080405.1 Planctomycetaceae bacterium | reverse complement strand
GTCAGAGGGTGATCCTGTCTTGTCCGGTAGCTTTTCCATCATCGGACTTTAACAGGAGCATCACGGAAATGCAAAATGGCGGTCATGTAAAATCTAAGTGCGTTTCAGACATCGGAACAACAGTCGAGTTCCATTTGCCGCTGATTTTGTGAAAGAAAAAGATTCTGCAAAAAACGAAATGGTGACAACGAATCAGGCGACAAAAACACACTCCAGTCCCAATGTTTGAGAGTCGCTCAGAAATCGATCTGGGCACGAACAGCGATAATGTTGGTGTTGCTTCGAGAAATGGCCGTACCGTCCAGGATCGAGTAGATGTAATTGAACTGGAATTTGGTTCGCTTGTTAAGATACCAGTTCAGTCCGATCGTCGTATTCTTCAATTGATTGCCCGTGATATTGGCGTCATCCAAATCGAGCCAGGAAAACTTGGCAGCCGCCTCCCAGGCACCAATCCCGCAACCAGGCTTGAAAGGCTTATTGGGAACGATTCGTCCGAAAACACCCCCTTTTTTGTTATACGGTCGCACTTCGCCGGTCAGAATATAGGAAACTTGACCATAAGCTGACTGGAAGTTGGGCGAAGAACCACCGACCTGTTCAACATGCGCCAATCGCCATTCGGCCTGTCCAGAAAGAGAACCTCTGCGGAATCCTGTTTCCAGATTCACCAACTGGAAGTTATTCGTCGGAATGGCATTGGTATCTGCAAAGAAAGGGATCGAATTGGCCGGATTGGTAGCCCCTGGTTGAAAAGAAGCAAATACTTCCGGTGTGTTTCTGAACCGCGAACTATCGTTGGATGGTTCGATAAACGCGTAGTCCGCACCAATGTGCAGCAAAGATTTACTGGCATCTTCCTCATAGAGCAATGTTGTTATACGGGAAGCCAGAGAGATACCGCCAGCATCGCCGATATTTCCACCAA
>JALWSL010000056.1:0-1299 GCA_027080405.1 Planctomycetaceae bacterium | reverse complement strand
CCACCAAAAGGATCGGTTGGATAACGGAAAGCAGAAACGGCCCACGTTGTCCCGGTCCGTTCGTACGAATCGTGAACTCCGATTCCAATTTGACGAAACGGCGCCATCGCAAAAGGAAGGCCTCGTTCGAGGAAAGTCAATTCCTTCACACTGGTCAACTCATCCATGCCGAATGGTTGTCGCCATTGTCCAATTCGCACGTTGCCCAAGACGGGCAGGTCTTCAATTTCCATCCAGACATCCATAAAACTGGGACGACCGGGAAAAGCGAAATCGAACTCGACCATATAAGCAACATTATCAGCAACATGCCCTTTGGCCAGTAAGCGCGCTCTGCGGAAATCGGCTCCGTCGTTGGCATCACCGACCGAATTGATGCTGGTTGCAGACTGATTGAATCGGGCGGCATCGATTTGAATGAATCCCGATACCTGGACGGTTGGGAATTCGTCCTTCACGTGCCGTAAATAGAAACCGGTGCAGTCGGTGCAATTTTCGCCGCCGCACGCTTCGCAAGATGTTTGCTCCACCGGTGAAGGAAGACCAAACGGTTCCTGATGAGCCGCTGGTGTTACTGATCTTTCAGCTCGTAGCTGATCCAATTCCGATTCCAGTTGCTGGAAGCGAAGCTGGATTTCATCAGGACTCATGACTCTGCTGGCAACCGGTGCCACCGATCTCTTTTCAGTCGAACCAGCACTTTGCTGGGCAAAAAGCGGAACATACGGTGCCGTTGCAATGCAGCCGCATACAAATAGTAAACCGGCTCGAAAGCGCATGTTGTGGTCATCCCGATTCTGATGTAAAAGAACGAAGGGGAAAGTACACAAGACCCGTACTCCCCCCATTCCGAGGCCTTATAATCGGAATTATCGGAATAATCATTAAATTTCTTTAACTCCCCCTACAACACTTCACGCTTCGGTAAGTTAGAAAACCGTTAGTCTTCGAGTATCCACTGCTCAGCCTTGTCAGCCTCGCTTATATCGAAGTATTTAACTTTGCCCATCGTGAATGG
Organism: Planctomycetaceae bacterium; assembly: GCA_027080405.1. Classification (GTDB taxonomy): domain Bacteria; phylum Planctomycetota; class Planctomycetia; order Planctomycetales; family Planctomycetaceae; genus Rubinisphaera. Next base: position 281 of record JALWSL010000056.1, on the reverse strand, counting down.
TTTGCAGAACACCGCCATTCCGCGTTCCCAGGCTTTATCGCCCACCATTGCAATTTTTTCGACATCCTTGAAGTGCTTCAAACCGAACTTGGTGTCTTCCCATGCAGCACTGAGCGTCCAGCCGTGAAAATCTTCCATCGTCAAAAGAACCCGAATTTTCCCATGCTCGGCGATCCATTGATCCAACTGCGGCACGAGCAGATCGTAATCTTCTTTGGTCAGTTTTCCCGACACGTGCACCCGGACGACATTGGTCGCAGAATCAGCCTGTAAATCCACCT
>JALWSL010000055.1 GCA_027080405.1 Planctomycetaceae bacterium | reverse complement strand
TGGGGGCATTCATGACCAACCTGCCCTTGTTCACGCGTTGAAAACCGGGCAAATAGGTGCAGCTGGCCTGGACGTGACCGATCCGGAGCCTCCGGCAGTATCCGATGAAATTCTCCACCTCTCCAATTGTGTCGTCGCACCACACATTGGCAGTGCCACCACAAAAACAAGAAACAAAATGGCAGAAATCGCCACTGATAATTTACTGAACGGCTTGCAAGGCAAACCGTTGCGTTGTGAAGTCAAATAGGTTCCCAACAGTGGAAACAGACAACCGGGAAACCGGCAGGGCCTTTTTTCAGCCTTGAATAATTTTTTAGCGATAACTTTCAGCCTTGAATAAAACCGTACAGGAATCGTTATGCCTAGAGGAGATGACTGGCAGGAGTATCTTGCTGCAGCGATCGAGGCTGCCAGAGAAGCCGGGGCTGTTTTACTGAACTGGCGGGAAAAGTTTACGATCTCCGAAAAGGGGCGTTCCGATCTGGTTACCGATGCCGATTTCGATGCCCAGAAAACAATTTATGACCTTCTTCTCAACGCCTTCCCTACGCATAGTTTCCTGGGAGAAGAGGGGCTGGAACACGCAGGTGAAGAGAGCGATTTTCGCTGGGTCATCGATCCGCTTGATGGCACCATGAATTACGTTCACGGGTTCCCCTATTACTCTGTTTCCATTGCGTTGGAATATCAGGGGAAAATTGTGGTTGCTGTGATCTACGATCCAACTCGCGATGATTTATTTCACGCCTGTGAACATTCCGGAACATACCTGAACGGAAATCGGGTTCACGTTTCGGGAGTCGAAAAATTGTCCGATTCCCTTTGTATCGCCTCGCTGCCTGTCGCCGGAGATGCTGCCCATCCGGCAGTCAAGAAATTCCTGGCCGTTCTTCCGGTTGCAAGAACCGTCCAGCGTTTGGGCTCTGCCGCAATGAACTTGGCTTACCTCTCCTGTGGAAGGGCCGATGTTTACTGGTCTTCGACACTCAAACCATGGGATATGGCTGCAGGCCTTCTTCTGGTGAAAGAAGCAGGTGGGGAAGTAACCCGGCTCGATGGCTCGCCATATGACATTTACAACGGAGAAATCCTCGCCACCTGTTCACTTAATGTTCAGCAGGAAGTGATCCCCTTGTTGTGTCGTGAATAATCGAAATTGAGACAGATAAATTCGGGCATTAGCATGCGCGATCGGTTAAGATGCCAAAATCTCATGTTAAGTCGAGGTTCTCTTTGCACGTCGGGACGAATAGAATGCTAGAATTGGGACTGATCGCACTGAGGCTGATCACACCCTGTCTGATTTCGTATAACTCGTATAACCTCGTGTCACTCAAAGTGTCACTCAAACGCTACTGAATCTGTCCGGGATTCCCCGGTCGTAAACTTTTCGCCAACGTAAACTTTTCGCTAACAGGTATAGCCACAGAATAGCGGTTCGTCGATGGTATTCGCTTTAACGGAAAACTCGTTGACGTTTTTGCGTAGCGTTCGCATGGCCACTTTGGCCCTGCTTTCGTTGCTGCTGCTCACGTGGTGCTCCCCTGCGCACTCGCAGGAAGCTGCCAAGGGGCCTTCGTTGAAAGGGAAAGAGATCACCCCCATTCCGTTGAATCCACAGGCGGAACAGGGTGTGCCATCGCGAATAAGACGAGACCTCATCTACATGCCGGATTCCGAGGGGAAAATCAGGCCCGTTCCCCTGGATGTGACAATGGAGAAGTATCTCGACTGGCTCGATCGGGAAGATTCGGCGGCTCGATCCGGATTGCCTGCCAACGTAATCGAAAATCTGCTTTGCAGGGGAAGCATCCAGTATTCTGCCAATCGGACTCCCTGGGCTTTTCTGTCGTGCCAACTGGAAATCGAAGTGCAGAACTCACCGCAGTGGCAGTTCATCCCCTTGAACATGAAAGAAGCGACGCTGGCCGGCATGGTTGAAAAGAACAGGCCCACCCGGAATGAAGGTCTGCTGCTGACACGGGAAGGAAAGGAGAATCAATGGGTTCTCTGGTACCGAAACCGTCGACGAATCGATCTGACAGTCGATCTGTTTGTGCCGATCCAGGTTGCCGGTGACCAGCATCACCTGACTGTTTCGTTCCCCACGGCTTCCCGGACGGAACTGCAGTTCCAACTCGATCACAAGGAAGTCTCGCTCGAACTGAAAAGCAAAGGCTTCGATGTCGTTGAACAGAATGAAAAAGGAACCCTGATCACAATCAAGGGATTCAACCAGTTGGTCGA
>JALWSL010000054.1 GCA_027080405.1 Planctomycetaceae bacterium | reverse complement strand
GGCCCCAACAACATGCAGGCGTTCGCATTGCTGCACGCGGGCACTTCCCGTTGCTGGCAGTCGAGCAGTTTGAGGTGACCGGCTCCGGTTGCGGCATCGCGTCCGTAGCCTCCTTCGATTCCCCATTCGATCCAGTTTTTGACGGTATCAATCGATTCCGGTGAACAACCCCAGAGATCGAATTTCGTTCCCGGGGGATAGACGGCGACCGTACTGGAATAGAGCGAACCTCCGTCCAGATTGGCCGTCCCGCCGGTCAGCCGATTCACGCCAGCATGGGTGATGGTCACTTCTGCAGGATGTTCCGGCTGCTGCCTGTCGATCAAATCGGCAAGCGAAGCGTTCGAAACATTCCGGGAAAAATTTTCCCAGTGGTCGAGTGAAATCGAGCTTACCTTCTTTCTTTTTTTGTAGGCTTTCATTTCCTCACGTGAAGGTGTTGAAGCCGGTCTGGGAGCCTGCGGCAAAGCGGGCATCGGAAAGGTGTGGTGCGGTAGCGGATCGCTGAGTATCAACGGCGGACTTCCCTGATCGTATTGGTCGAGCCAATCTTCGAGAAAGGGATTTCCCTGATGATAGCGGATTCCCCAGGCGATGTGCCCCCAGAGTACATCAGCCGCCAGGGGAGTGCCTATCGCGCTGCATAATTCCAGCGTTGCGTAAAAGTGGTTCACAATCATCCCTTTCTTCAGTGACCTGTGTTAAGCGTGCTGCTGAGCTGGGGCAATTCGATCGGTTTCCCGTTGTTGAGCAGGTTTTCGAATCGAATTTTCCCGCATCCACGACTGACCGCGCCCCCTAGCGCATCTGCCTGCAACAGGGCCATCGCGGGAAGCAGAACGGTTTCAAAACGTTCCCTGTCAGCCTGTCCGTTATCGCCATCGACATCGAACACTTTGTAGAGCATTTCCATATCGAAACAGACATCCGGCAAGACGCGTTCCAGTGGCCTGGGGTTTGCCATCGCGGTGAGGCGGTTGATGGAGTTTTCGGTTTTCACTTCCGTCAACGGTTTACCCTCGATGAAGGCCTGTCGCGATTTCCCGGAAAGAAAGGCATCCCGCACGACCAGTCGAGTTGGCCCGCGTTGCAGTGCTTTTTTGATATTTTCGGGAGTACTGCTGTTGGGGTTTTGGGCAGGGATACCAAAGACACTGGCTGACAGAGAATCCAGCTTTGGTTTGGTGACGTTTCCATCGGTCGGAATTTCGCCGTTTGCCCATTCGGAAAGGGAACGCAGTTTCCCCTTCAATGAGGACCCCGGGATATAGGGCATGTTATCGGCCGCATTCCGCAGGATGGGATTATCGATCCCCGAGATTTCCATTGTTTCGGCACTTCCACCAATGTGAAGGCCGGTTTCAACATGAATCTCGGCAGTAATTCGGTAAATTTCGAGTAGTTTTGTAGCGCTCATTTGGAGATTTTTCCTTTCCCGTACATGAAGCCGATAACAGCTTCGAGGTGCATGACGAATTTTTCGAAATCGGTGTGATTACCGGGGCGTACTTTGGCAATTCCTTCGGAAATCATCGTGGCGAATTCTTTGTTCAGTTTTCCCTGCCCTCCGGCTCGGGATCCGTAGGCAACTTTACTGCGAATCATTTTGAAGCGGGGTTCAATCGTTTTCATGTAGATTTCAGCGGGATTCTGTTGAGCAGACATCGCCTGGTACTGCAGATACAAATCCTTGATCTCTCCGAAATACTTACGGAGTTGATTCGAGTTAATTCCTCCCCGACCGTTCTCGCCCGGCATCATATCTGCCTGCTCTTCGGCGAGTCTGTCGAGCAGTTCGACTTCAGGTTTGTCCGGATTGAACAGAACCTGCATACGTGGTGGTGCCCCCCGCTGTTGCGAACGATGGGGGGAATGGGATTGTCGGTTCATTTCGATTCTCCTCTTAACAGGTAAAGGGTTAAACTGGCAGCCGCGTAAAGTACGGGTGCATCCTCTTTGGGGGAAACGATCCCCATCAATTCTTTCTGGAACTCCAAAATTTCCGGTCTGTCCGGAGTCGGCTCCGGCAGGTTCCGTCGAAGGTCGTAGTTCAACTGGGCCCGCCATTTCATCTCTGTATATGATGGCTTGGTGTGCCTGTCCTGTTCAGCGGATGCCTTTCCACACTGGATCGCCTGTTGAGCGTATTTCAGAAGCCGATACATCAGCGAAGGCGTGACTCCTTTCGAATCGCTGGAACGCGCGGCGCATTCCAGAAAGAGTTGGTGCAACTCCCATGCCCGTCTGTACTG
>JALWSL010000053.1 GCA_027080405.1 Planctomycetaceae bacterium | reverse complement strand
CCGAAAAACAAGACGCAACCGCCTGGCAGAACTCGGAATAGACCCTGAAATCATCAAATCCGTTTACCCCAAACCCCCACCACGCTAAGCTACACCAAAAGAACCTGGCGCTGTCCAGTTAACATCGATCCACAAAAACTCTATTTTGAACTGGTCAACCAATATCTGTTTGTGATGCTTTATCGGGCCATTGCGAATTCGCTGGCTGGCGAGAATGCGAGCCGAATTGCATCAATGCAGGCTGCGGAGAAAAACATCAGTGAGCGGTTGGAAGATTTACAGAAGGCCTATCAACTCGGACGACAGGAAGCGATTACAGAGGAACTGCTGGATGTCATTACCGGTTTTGAATCTTTACGGGAAGAAATCTGAAAGCAGATGCCTTCAGCAAATTCGGGGAAACTGACTTCCCAGAGGTTCATCGATTGGCTGTTCAATACCGAGAAGGCGCCGGATTGTCACCGGGGCCGATTTTGCGGGATGCACTTCGCCGATAATCGTCGCTTCTTTGGAAATATCCGATTCTCTGAGAACCTGTATCGTTTTTTCTGCCTCCTCTTTGGGAACTGCAACCAGCATTGTTCCTTCGCAGGCACTGAAGAGTGGATCCAGACCGAGCAACTCGCAGACAGAACGGGTTTGCCTGGCAATAGGTATGTTTTTTTCATCAATCGTCAGGGTTTTAGCACTTGATGCAGCCCATTCGTGTAGAATCGCTGCCAGTCCACCGCGCGTTGCATCTCGCATGGCCCGTATGGTAACACCTGCCTGAATCAGCTTGTGAACCGGGTCTTGCAACGATTGGCAATCGCTTTGGGGAGGTGGATCGAAGGCGAGTTCTTCACGAGCCGACAGTATTGCAATTCCATGTTGTCCGATCGGTCCAGTGACAATCAACTGATCACACGAGTGCAAATTGTGTGGATCAGGTTGCGGGGAATCAAAAGGAACACCAACCCCTGTGGTATTGATATAAAGACCATCAGCCGCTCCACGAGGCACAACCTTGGTGTCACCGGTTGCAATTTTTACTCCGGCCTGCTGAGCCGTGCGGGAAACGCTGGCGAGGATTTCCGTCAAGATTTCAAATGGTAATCCCTCTTCGATAATGAATGATAACGTCATCCATTGAGGGTTTGCTCCGCTGACGAGTAGATCGTTGACCGTGCCGTTGATGGCAAGAGAACCGATATCACCTCCCGGAAAAAACATCGGCGTAACGACATAACTATCAGTAGAAAAGTGGAGCCGATTCCGGGGCAGATCGATGACTGCCGCATCATCCTGCGAGCGAAGGGCAGCTTCTCCCAAGCCCGGCAGAATGACATCCCCGATCAATTGTCGAGAAAGCAATCCCCCCTCGCCGTGTGCCAGCGTGATGATTTTATTCTGTGAAGTCACACCGAGGGGACAACTACCGGTCCAGGAAGAATCTGTCATGGGGCTTCTGTTCACCAAATTCCTGAGAAGTATTTTCAGAAGAAAGTAACCATGAATGAAGGAACATCATTCACACCGGTTTATTTTGTTTTGTGAAAATGTTGTTTCGGTAGCGATAATATGCGGCACACGCCCCTTCGCTCGAGACCATTGGCGCACCGAGCGGGGTTTGTGGCGTGCATTGAAGACCAAAGGCTGGGCATTCTGAAGGTTTGATCATTCCTGTCAGAACTTCGCCACTTCTGCAGACCGTTTGAATCTCCTGTTGGATGTTATCCGAGAGTGGGAATTTCAATTCTGCATCATAGGATGACCATTCCGGTTTCAGGCAGAGACCTCCACCGGGAATTATCGGCATGCCCCGCCATTGCCTGTCTGTGACATCAAAAACCTGACCACATATTTGGCGGGCAGAGTGATTACCCTTCCGCTTTACAGCCCGCGGATAGCAGTTGACCAGTGCGGCCTGCTCCTGTTCCAACTGTGTGATGACTTCAAGAATGCCAACCAGCAAATCAGTTGGCTCAAATCCGGTAACTGCAACGGGCATCTGGAACTGTTCGACAAAACCTGCATATTCATCGAATCCGGTTAACGTGCAAACATGCCCCGCTGCCAGGAACCCCTGCACCCGATTCTGTTTCGACGACGCCAGCAGTTTCATGGCGGGGAGCACGCAAACATGACTGCACAAAATACTGAAGTTGTCCAACTTCAATTGGGCTGCCTGCAAAACCGCCAAGGCAGTTGCGGGAGCCGTCGTTTCAAATCCAACAGCCAGAAAGATGACTTCCTGTTCGGGATGGCGTTGGGCTAACCGGACTGCATCCATGGGAGAATAAACCGCCTTGATATTTCCCCGTTCCGCCTGTGAATCAAGCAGGGAACCACGATTACCGGGAACGCGCAGCATGTCACCAAAAGTCGTAACCAATGTTTGGGGCCGCATCGAAAGCTGAATGGCGTTTTGAATGACGCAGGCCGGTGTGACACAAACCGGACAACCCGGGCCATGGATCAGTTCTACACAATCAGATAGTGCTTCATCAATTCCCGAACGGAGCAGGGCGTGTGTCTGCCCGCCACATACTTCCATGATTGTCCATCGCCGGGTGCATTGCTTGCGAATGCGATCCAGTAAATGGCGAGCATGCTGCGGGTCTCGATAGTCAGAGAGATATTTCAATTTATGTCTCCCTCTGTCGAATCCAGCAATTGCTGTAATGTATCGAGTTGTTGTGAGGCTGCCTGCGCGTCAATTCTGCATATGGCCATCCCGGCATGAACGATGACATAATCACCAATTTCCGCCTCTTCGACACAGGCCATGTGACAGACTTTCCGCACGCCTTCAAACTCGATTTCGGCCTTCGAGAACAGAGGTGTCCGATCGATCCAGCGAACAACTTTTCCAGGAACCCCCAGGCACATCGTTCTGTTATTCTCCTGTTACTGATGGTTCACGGATTTCGTGCAGCGGTAATTGCCAGTTGTCCCGCTGACAGGCCGCCATCGTTGATCGGTATTTTTTCCGGGAAGACGACCGTTCGGGAGGCTTGCTCAAATTTATCCACAAGCAATTCGACCAGAACCCGATTTTGAAAACACCCCCCGGCCAGTACGACAGGATAGTCCGGAAAATAGTGACAGACACGAAAGATCCCCGAAGCAAGCCCCCGGTGAAAGCGGGTCGCGATCAATGACCGCGGAGTCCCGTATTCATAATCGTCAACGATTTGCCTGATGACCGGACGCCAGTCGAGTTCGATCATACGGTCATTCATATCAATATCAAAGTCGTACTCGTCCATTTCTTCCCGACTGACTCGAGATTCCAGCAGCATTGCCAGTTGGCCTTCATAACTGACTGTCCCCTTCCCGAAAACCAGCGCAGCCACTCCATCAAACAGACGGCCGGCGCTTGTTGTGGGAAAGCTGAATGGTTTGCTGTTCAACGTCTTGCAGACTGCCTCCACTTCAAACATTTGCCGATCCGGGAAGAATTGATGGATCAGGGAGATCGCTTTCCTGTTGTCGAAACTTTTCTCGAGAAGGGAGGCAGCAACTCGCCACGGATCACGAATTGCCATTTCTCCGCCACACAATGAGAAAGGCGAAACAGAAGCAACCCGCTGGAAATCCTGTGAAGTTGTCAGCAGAAACTCGCCTCCCCACACTGTCTCATCAGTCCCCCATCCTGTTCCGTCAAACGCGATTCCCAGAACCCGGTTCTGCAGTAGACCGTGTTCAATCATTCCCGAAACAATGTGGGCGTGATGATGCTGAATCCGCTGTAACTTTTCCGAATGTTTATGAGCCAAATCTGTTGAGTAATAATCGGGGTGGAGATCGTGAGCATACGTTGCCTCTGGAATTCCATAAAGGGAAGTGAGCCTGTTCAGTGTCAAGTCGAGGTGATCCCGCATCGACAGGGATTCCAGATCACCAATGTGGGGGCCGAGTATGGCTTGTTGAGTGTTGGAAGCGGCAAGCGAATTTTTCTGGTGTCCTCCCGTCGCCACGGTATGATGCCTGGTTTGAACGGGGAGGGAAAGTGGTGCCAGTCCCCGGGCCAGTCGAACCGTAATGGTTTTCCCCGTAACAACCTGCACAACGCTGTCATCAACAGCGTTGAGGATGGGGCGGTCGTGATGCAGAAAACAGTCTGCGATACCGCCCAGTCTTTGTTCGGCTTCTTCCACACTGGTTGCCAGCGGTTCGCCTTCCCGGTTTCCGCTTGTCACAACCAGCGGTTTGCCGAACAGTTCTGCAATCCAATAGTGCAGGGCGCTGGTGGGCAACATGATTCCCAGCGTGTTGAGGCCGGGAGAGACTGCGGACGCGATAGCAGTATCCGGTTTGCCTTGTAGAATGATAATCGGGTTGGTGGAACTGCCCAATACACTCCGCTCTATGGAGGAAAGAGTCGCGTATTCTTCTGCCTCCCCGATAGTGGCGACCATGATGGCAAACGGTTTTTCTCGACGTTTTTTTCGCTCACGAAGTATCTTCACGGCTCTGTTGTCTGTTGCATCAACCAGTAGCTGATACCCACCCAACCCACGGATGGCAACAATGTTACTTTCCTCCAGCTTCCTGCAGATTGACTGAACCGCTTCCATGTTGTGTGAAACCGGTTGCCCCGATTTGTCAGTTACCCAGGCCTGTGGGCCACATTGGGGGCAACTGGTTGTCTGCGCATGGAATCGGCGATTGTGACTCTGGGAGTATTCCCGTTCACAGGCAGGACACATTTTGAAACGGGCCATGGCTGTTTCATCCCGTTCGTAGGGCATCTTTTCAATGATGCTGTAACGCGGGCCACAATTGCAACAACTGATAAATAAATCCCGGTAACGCCTGTTGGTCGGATCTTTCGATTCCTGCAGGCACTGTTCGCAAATTGCGACATCGACGGGAATTGGCGTGCTGAGCGGTCTGGCAGGGCCTGATTCAAATTCCTCTTTCTTTTGAATAACGAAATTTCTTTCGCCGCGAGGTGGAACGTTTTCGTCGTGTCGCTGTTCGATTCTGGCCTGCTTGGGAAGAACGTCAGCAAGTTCGTTCTGGAATCGATGGATGGCGGCGGGATCTCCTTCGATGAATATGTGGACGCCATCGGATTGATTACAAACAGATCCTGCAAGCTGCAATCGTTGCGCCAGTTGTGAAATCGCAGGTCGGACTCCCAACCCCTGCACATAGCCGGTTAAAACAATTTTTCGTGCAGTGACGGTATCCTGTTTATCCATTTGTTGCTGATTCATGAAGTTTGAACGGACGCTACAAGTTTTTGCCTTTGTTGTTCCAGATATTCACACCAGTCAGGAATCCCTTCGGTTGTGATTGCACTGGTATGGAAAATATCCAGATCGGGTTGTATCAAACGGGCGTCTTCGATCGCGGCTTCCACACGAAAAGGCAGATAGGGCAGGAGATCGATTTTTGTCAGCACCAACGTGTCAGACGTACGGAACATCTTCGGATATTTGCCCGGCTTGTCGTCCCCTTCGGTAGTACTGAGCAAAGAGACCCTCAAGTGCTCACCCAAATCGTGGGAAGCCGGACAGACAAGATTCCCTACATTTTCGATAAAGAGAATATCGAATTCCGGTTCCCCCAATTTCTGCCAGCCCTGTTCCACAAGAGAAATTTCCAGATGGCAGGCTCCACCTGTTGTCAACTGTTCCACCGGGACCAGCGGAGCGAGACGCTGGGCATCACGATCGGTCGCCAGATCTCCCACGAGCACTCCCATACGCAATCGTCCTTTCAGCTCCTTTGCTGTCGCTTCAAGCAAAGCTGTTTTGCCGGTACCGGGTGAAGAAACCAGGTTGAGAACCAGTGTCCCCTGTCGGGATAATTTTTCCCGAAAAGCGGCTGCCCGTTCTCGCTTTTCTGCCTGGATGTCCCGATTGACCCGAATCGTTGTTTTCGTCATGGTTCTGTTACTCCCGTTGTCAATTCAGTGTCGATCGTCACATCGAGCAGGCGAAAAGCGTCTCCACTGGTGATGCGAATATTCGATGACCCGCATGCCGTACATTGAAATTGAAAATTCTGAACCACAATCGATTTCCCGCAGGAATTGCATATCGCCTGCAAGGGAACCTCGATAATAGTTAAACGGCAATCTGAACCGGGAAGATCCGGAGATAATAACTCGAAAGCCTCCTGCACAAGAATTTTTTCAACACCGGTGAGTGGGCCTATTTCAATTTTGACTTCCTCTACGCAAGTCGCGCCATGCTGCTCGGCAATCTCATTCACTTGCCGCAATAACGATTTGACCAAAGAAAATTCATGCACGATGTCTCATTTCCCTGTCTGTGAAGCAGGCATATTCGCCAAGTCCCGGCTCACGTGATGCGCCAGTTTGGAGAGACTCTTTTTCACCAGTGGGTTCATCTCTGCTCCGGGAGTCCAATTGGTTCCCTCGATTGTCCAGAGAATGACTTCTTCAGGCAACAACGCCACAGATTCCGCAATTTTCAGCACTGAGACCAGATCCATGCCGTGAGTGCTTCCATCGTATTTTATCCAGGTCTGTTCAAAGGGCCAAAGGTGTCGTCTGACTGTTCCGGGGGTTCCGTTCCCTTCGGTCGCATCCAGGCAGATCAGGCAGTCCCGTCCTGCGATGATATCCAATAATTCTACCGGAGCAGACAATTTTCGCACATCGTAATGGAAGTTTTCTTTTTCACCCAGGCGATCCAGCACCATCCAGCCGGCCTGGTCATCGCCATGCGGACTTCCAATTCCTGCGATCAGACATCGACTGTTATGAAATGTCGTTTTCATGATTCGAGTCGTTCGATATCCAGTTTCAGAAAGTGTGTGGAACAGCTGATACAGGGATCGTACGAACGAATCAATCTTTCGCAGTCTCTGGCGGTTTGCTGATCATCATCATTCAGCACACCGGGTAAAAAACGAATCAGATCCATTTCAATCTGCAACTGATTCTGGGATGTTGGAGGAATGATTTGCGCTTTTTCTACCAAGCCCGTTTCGTCAACAGCATACCGATGATACAGCAGGCCGCGTGGCGCTTCGGTCGCGGCACATCCCTCGCCGGAATGGTGGTCATAGGAAATTTTCGCGGGAGACAAAACAGGTGCCCGTCGTAAAATTCCCAGCGCTTCTTCATACGCATGAACCACTTCCAGGCCACGGGCAATAATAGACCTGAATATGTTTGTGCAAGGCGTTTCGAAGTGAAGCTCATCCGCCAGTCGTTTTGCCGCTGCGGAAAGACGATCCCTGTTGAGATTGACTCTTGCCAGGGGGCCAACCAGATAACTGGAATTTTCCTTGACGCGACATGCCTGTAGTGCCGTCGAATGAGGCACCTGAAATTCCCGAAATTCCTGTTCAAATCGATCAACTGGAATCGCAGGACGTTTGTTCGATGCAATCTCTCCCTCATTCATTGGGTATTCATCGGGATGCGACAGCGAAATCATTTCGTAGTCGTGTTGAAACTCGGGAAACTCAAAACCCGCCACCCAGCGGGTTGCCTCAATCGCTGCCTGTAGTCCCCATTCGAAATCGGGAATCAATTTTTGCAGACGTTGACGCGAAGGGGCTCTGTAGAATCCACCAACTGTAGAATTGATGGGGTGCACCGAACGCCCTCCCAAAACACCCAGGAGCTGATTGCCATGTTTTTTGAGCCGCAGTCCCCGTTTCAATTCATCGGGGTACGATTGCCCCATTTCCAGACCGCTTTCGCATCCCAGGAAATCCGCTGCGTGCAACAGATGCATGTGCAAGACATGACTCTCAATCCACTCTCCGCAATAGAGCAATCTGCGCAGAGACCGGGTTTCCGGAGAGCATCGAATCTTCAAGGCGTTTTCAATCGCATGGATCGAACTCATTTGATAGGCGACCGGACATATTCCACAAATTCGTGCAGTGATATCAGGGACATCCTCGACAGACCGTCCGCGTAGCAACGCTTCGAAATAACGGGGAGGCTCGTATATATTAAGTTCGACAGCTTCAATCGCATCCCCGGCCAGGCGGATATGCAGTGCTCCTTCCCCTTCCACCCGGGTAAGCGCTTTCACGTTGATCGATCGAGATTCAGACATTATTCGAGTTCGGTATCCTGTTCGCGGGCAAGCCGATTTCCTTCCTCCCGAAAAGGCGTCGCATCGGCATTAAAATTTCGTAACAGAGGAACCAGTTCCGTTTTAGGCATATCATGTTTCAGCAGCCAGTGACTCAAACCAGATGCATTCGCCTGTGCAGTCGGTCCAAAACATCCGTAGCACCCACGATCATAACCCGGACACAACCCGCCACAACCTGCTTGTGTAATTGGGCCCAGACACGGAATCCCACGTGTGACCGCCACGCAAACCGTGCCACTTTGTTTGCACTCCATGCAGACTGCATGCCTGGGAAAACGGGGTTTGCGTTGATGCAGTATATCCGTAATCAATTCAACAAGCTGTTTCTTGTTGACCGGACAGCCACGAAGTTCAAAGTCGACCTGTACATGATCGGAAATGGCCGTTGATGTTGCCAGTGTGTCAAGGAACTCGGGGTGGGGATAAACGGCCTGTTGGAATTCCTCGTGATCGCCCCAGTTTCGTAATGCCTGAATTCCTCCCGCTGTCGCACAGGCTCCAATCGTCACCAGAACTCGGGATTGTTTGCGGACTTCCTGAATACGCTCCCGATCGCCCGGCGTTGTTATTGAGCCCTCGACCAGGGTCAGATCGTAGGGGCCGACTTCCACATGGCTGCTCGCTTCAAGAAAGTGGGATATTTCAACCGCTTCGCCAATGGAAACCAAATCTTCTTCCGCATTCAACAATGAAAGTTGGCATCCGTCGCACGAAGCGAACTTGAAGACAGCCAGTTTCGGTTTCTTCCTGTTTTTTGAATTGCGCACGGAGCCCATTGTTACAGCCCCTTTATTTTCAGATAGGAGGCGATCCGATCGTAGCGCAGCACCGGGCCATCTTTGCAAATGAATGCCGGGCCAAACTGGCAGTGTCCACAATGCCCGATCGCACAGTTCATATTTCGTTCCATGCTCAGCCAGATTCGCTCAACTGGAATGTTTTGCTCGATTGCAGATTTGACGGTGTACCACATCATGACCTCCGGGCCGCACACCATTACGGTTGCTGTTGCCGGATT
>JALWSL010000052.1 GCA_027080405.1 Planctomycetaceae bacterium | reverse complement strand
TTACAAAAGGCTCCAGTTAAAGTTGCAAATATCCCTGCGCATAACGAGACCGTACTGGTCTCAAACACCGATCCTGCTACAATGCAATTGCCGTGCCAATTCATGCGATTGCCCTCGACGTGGGGCTTCTTGTTACCGGGTATTACTGCCCGACGAGAATTGATGACATAATCCCCGCTGCAACCGAAACATTCAACGATTTTACCTCTGAATGGGAGGGAATGATCGCCAGTTCATCGCAGTTTTTCATCGTCAGTTGCCTCAGCCCCTTTTGTTCGTTGCCGAGTAGCAGTAGCCAGGGGCGTCTGCGATCGATTTCCCAGATCGATTTTTCCGCATGCTCGGATGAGCCCAAAATCCACAAGCCTGCCCGTTTGGCAAACTTCAAACTGCGGTGCATATTTGTTTCAATCGCAAACGGCACCGACTCCAGTCCACCAGCAGCAATATCGTAGACGGTCGAGTTGATCGGAGCCGACTGGTTTTTCGTCACGATAATACCGCGAACACCAAAAAACGCGGCTGTGCGAAAAATGGCACCAACATTGTGCGGGTCCTGTAACGTATCCAATCCGATCCACAATTGCCCTTCCTGCTTGTCACTTTGCGGAGTTGAATCGAACAATTTTTCCAGCGGGATCGGCGATTTCGGTTCAACCTTTGCAAACGCATGGCCGATCCGTTCCTGTTTTGCCTTCCCTCCGCGATGCGCTCTTTTGGCATCCTGCTTTTCTTTTTGACTGTGAATTCTGACAGGAATCTTCAGTTGCCTGGCCTGATCGGCTATTCGTTCCCAAATTCCTTTCGGTGGGGAATAGAACTGCACTTCTTTGACTGCGGATGGACGATGCTCCAAGGCCGCCTGCACTGCGTGGGGGTTTTTCAATTCCAACAATGGATTTTACTTTCGTAACAGGGGGACAAGACCGTCTTGAACGGAGATCGGTTCAGGGAGTTCATACCCTCTAATGACCGCAGAAACAAGCCTGTCGGTTCTTTGCCAAACGGGAATAATTCGGTCAGTGTCCTTTCAGGGCTCATGGTATCTGTTTAACGTGACCCGCTCGGTTGTCACTCACATTGCATGCAAAACAGCCAGTCCCGTAAGGAATGAAGACGTTTTATCTGGAGAACAAATCGGACTGTCGCGTTACTGCTGGTGCCATTTTTCATTCCCTTTCAATATCAACGCAGAAAAAGGAACACGGGCAACTGCACAACCGGTACAAGTTATAGGTGAATGCCATCGCGCACGACAGAAACCGGATCTTAACGGGAAAATAGCTCGGCGCTCAGCCAATCCTGTTGTTTTCCGGAAAAAGGGACTCTCATTTTCTTTTCCAGAACTGTTCCGGTTGCCATTGGCTCAAAACAAGTCTTCCTTCCTGGGAGATTCGAACGCGAATCGCTCCTTCACTGGTAAAGTAGAGTTTCCGATCCGGCCCATAGACGGATTCAAGGCGATTTCGGGATTTACTGCTGTTTGTCGAAACCACAATGTTTCTTGCATTGACCCACCGCGAAAATTCTGCCGTGTTTTCATGTTTCCCCCCATGATGCGGAGCGAGCAGGACGTCATAACCGGGCGATCGTTGACGCATCAATCTGGTTTGTCCCTCGTCTTCCAGATCGCCGGGGAACAACAGACGCCTGTTGCGATACTCAACTTCAGCGACGATGGAATCGGCATTATCATTTCCCGTTTTCTCCAAAGGCGAAGCGGGGCATTGTTTTATGCGGATCGTCACTTCCCGGTCCAATTCAATACAATCACCCTGGCAGACGGTCTTCAGTTGTACTCCCATTCCAAATGACTGACTGGCAATGGCACGCATGGCGGAATGCTGGGGGTTCAAACCAACCGGATTGAGGAGGACTTCCCGAACTGGCAACTGTTCGATCAAAAAAGGGACGGCGTTGATATGATCCAGATCAGTATGCGAAAGCAGGATTACATCGAGTCGATTGGCGCCCATGTCTGCCAGGTTGGAACGAACCACCGAAGCGGCGAATTGGCCATTTTCCATTGAACCGGCATCAATCAGAATCGTTTTCCCGTTCGGACATTTCAACAGACAGGCATTCCCGTGTTCCACAGCGAGCACTCGACATTCGAATTGATTGGAACGTCCTTCCCACCCGCGACTTCGCCCGGTCAGGAGAGAACCATCGACCAGGACGAGAATCGCAATCAACCATCCGGCGATCATCCATGATTTGTGACGATGTGAATATCGGGAGGAAAAATAATACAGGCCAGCTC
>JALWSL010000051.1 GCA_027080405.1 Planctomycetaceae bacterium | reverse complement strand
TGCGACCGCGGCCAGTCCCAATTGGACTCCGCTGACCGATGATCTTCCCTCCCAGAGCATTGGAGCCTTGAGCTTCGATCTTGGTGATGCAACTTTCAATACGTTGTATGCGGGTAATGGTCGCTACGGAAGTTTTGGCCGGGTTGGAAATAGCCGAAACGGGTTACTGAAAACAACCGATGGGGGGCAGAGTTGGTCGGTTGTTGATGGTGGCGGAACGTTAGTGGGAAAAAATATTTCCGGGATTTACGCCAACGGAAATACGATTGTCGTTTCTGTCAATGTGGCAGACAGCTTCACGCTGGGGAACGTTGGGATTTTCCGCAGTTCGGATGGGGGAGCGTCATTTTCCCGAATCTCCGTTGGAGATGGTTCATCGACCGGCCTTCCCGATGGGGTCAGTTATGATCTTGTAGTCGATCCTTCAGATAGCGATACGCTTTACACGTCGATCAATTTTTCCAGCGGTGGAGCCGATGGGATCTACAGATCGACCGATGGTGGTGCCAGTTGGGGAAAAGTCAGTTCACCTGCCATGGATGCCCTGTTTGTCAGTAATACCAGTAATGTGGAGATGGCTGTTGGAAACAGCAACGAAGTGTATGTGGGGATTATCAATGCCGGCAGTTTAGCTGCCCTGTTCCGCTCTGCAGATGGTATAGCGAATTGGACCCAAATGGATACCCCCTCTACCAACGAAAACGGTACTGATGTCGGATTGAATCCGAACGGAAGCAAGGGGCCGCTGACCGGAACGCCGGAAGAAATTGCGGGAGGACAGGGGAGCATCCACTTTTCTATTGTTGCCGATCCCAATGATGCCAATGTTGTTTATGTCGGGGGAGATCGTCAGCCTCTTTCGAATGGAAGTACCTCGGGAGTCTTCCCGAATTCAATCGGTGCCAATGATTTTTCCGGTCGACTCTTCCGGGGAGATGCCAGCAAAGCCGCGGGGTCACAGTTCGTTCACTTGACGCATAGCAATTCACTTGGAGCTGCCGGTGGCGGGACATTGAGCAATAGTTCGCCCCATGCCGATTCGCGAGATATGACCTTCGACGCGAATGGAAACATCATCGAGGTCGATGACGGCGGTGTCTACCGTCGCACATCGCCGGAAGATAATACCGGCGACTGGTTTTCTGTGATTGGTGATTTACAGGTTACAGAGATTCATGATGTCTCCTGGGATTCTCTGAGTAATACCGTTATCAGCGGCAATCAGGATAACGGGACGGCTTACCAACCGACCAGTGGAGCCACACAGTGGGATATTCTGCATAGCGGCGATGGTGGTGATGTCGAAGTCGATAATCTCGAGTTGGCGGGTAGCAATCAGTCGGTGCGTTACAGCAGTTTTCAGAATTTGGGGATTTTCAGGCGAACCGTCTGGGACGCAGCCGGAAATCTTCTTTCGACAACTTTTCCATCCCTGACTCCAACCAGCGGGAGTTCTGCAATCAGCCCTGCCTTCCGGACTCCAATTCAGACAAATAGTGTTGAAGGCGGTCGGTTGCTGATTCAGGGAGCGAATTCCCTGTTTGAATCGTTGGATGGCGGGGCAACCATCAATGAAATCGGTGTCGGAGTTGGCGCCACTTCCATTGAAAGCAACGCATTGTGGTACGGTGGAAGCCAAAACGGAACCGATAATCCCGATGTCGTCTGGGCGGCAAGCGATTCGGATGTCTTCCTGCGTTCATCAGGTTTGGGAGATGTCGTGCAAACTGCGGGTGATCCGACCAATGATACGATTCGCGATTTGGCAGTGAATTCGAAAGATTGGACCAACGCCTTCGTCAACGATAGCGACCAGGTTTTCGTCACTGATAACGCCGGAGCCAGTTGGGCGGACATTACCGGCAACTTGCTCAGTTTTGCCAGTGATATTCGATCGCTGGCTTACGTCAGCACACCGACATTTGATGTTGTGCTGGCCGGAACAAATGCTGGCCTGTTCGCGGCGAATCTGGCAAACTTGGGGACGTGGGTTGAGGTCGGTCTCGGCTTGCCGAATGTGCTTGTCTTCGATGTCGACTACGACGCAAGCGATGACATACTTGTCGCAGGGACATTGGGGCGTGGTGCCTGGTCTTTGACCAATGCCTCGACGAATATCGATAACGCGTTCGATCCGGGAACGAATTCACTCAGCATCTCTCTTGATCCTTCTTCAATCAGTGAAAATGGCGGTACGGCTACCGGGATTGTGACACGCACCGGGCACACGGCGGGAAATCTGGCTGCTACACTTTCGCGCAACGACACCACAG
>JALWSL010000050.1 GCA_027080405.1 Planctomycetaceae bacterium | reverse complement strand
TTCCGTACTACCTTCTGGACAGCGAAGAATTCTCGGAGTCGGTCGATCTGGTCGTTGATGCGGACGGGAACCGTGATTTCGATACAAGGTATCAGATGGGTACATACCTGATTGAACTGTTCAAGAATGTGGATATTCAGAAATATATAGGAGACTCCGGGTTTTGGAGCTGGTTTGCACTTCTTTGGTTTGGGCAGCTATGTCCCAAGAGGAAAGGGAAATTGAGTCCCAGCAAACCCTATAACTATATCCTCAGCCATAATTATAATCACCGCCCAAGACATGCAATCTATATTACGTGGCAATTGGTGAACCGATATGGAGAGGATTCACGATTCATGCTCTGTAAGGAACTGAGTACACGAGGTGAATTGACAGAACAGCTCATGGCACGACAGGAAATTCTTTCATCTGAAGCCGCAATAAGACTGGCGAGTTCGCTGTATTTCGATTTTGAAGCGGGGACTTTCAAAAGGGGATCGGCATCAAGAAAAAGGGCAGGGTGTGTCTCCCGCTATATCAGCTGGCTCCAGCAGCTGCAATTGACGTTTGATATTTTCTCCATGACGAAAAAGGAGCTGGAAGATTTATTGCCTGGTGAATTTGATGGATTCCGTACATCAGCCAATTCAAAAGTCAGCCCCTGAATATCATGTGATGCCTTCGATATCTGTCCCGTCTGATCCAGGAACTCAATCGGTCCACCATTCTTTCAACTGACTGTTCGTCCTGGTTTCTTACTGCGCATTCCCAGACAGTTGCAACGTACCACCGATTTTCCAGCAGTTTGCAGATCGCCCTTCCGTCCCGCAGTGTATTTGAACGGAGTTTTTTTCTCCAGAATTCCCTGTTGGACTTTGGAAACCTGAAATACTTGCAGTCATGGCAGTGCCAGAAGCATCCATGAACAAAAATGGCGGTATTATAAGCCGGCAGTACGATATCGGGATTTCCGGGAAGATCTTTTCGATGCAGGGAAAAACGTAGGCCCCTCCGGTGCAGACCGCTGCGGACAACCAGCTCCGGTCTGGTGTTTTGTCCGGAGATCCTGGACATCATCCTGCTTCGTGTTTTCCGATCTACGATATCCGTCATCTCACACGCCTCCAGCTTTTTCCAGAATTGCATACACAATCTCTGCAATCTGATGCGCAAGGTATGGAGGAACGGCATTTCCAACCTGCGTATATTGGGATGTTCGCGGTCCACAAAAGAAATAGTTGTCTGGAAATGTCTGTAACCGGGCCGCTTCCCGGACGGTAAGACTTCGACATTGTGAAGGGTCCGGATGAATATAATAGTGCCCATCCTTTGAGATGTGGCTTGTTATGGTTGTTGAAGGCCTCTCTGCCACCTGGACCCGGAACCGATCGGCAAACAGGCTTCCCGAGAGAGCCTTGCGAACGTTCTGATGATTGGGCAGCAGGTCGCCGGGAAAGTCTTTCAGGGATGGTGAATACTCATTTTCCCTGGCAAAACAGGCTGCGAAAAGGTAGCGATGAAGATCTTCCGGAATATGACCTCGGGTTGCATGATTGAACACTCCCCGCATCTTTCGGTCTGAAAACCAACGTTTCAGGTAAACGGGCTTTGCCCGTTGCGGAATCCATTCGGATCCACGATCAAGATCAGCCTGTTTCATTTCGGAAACAGCCTTTTTTATAGCGAGTTTCAGACCTGACTGTTCTTTTCCCAAATTCCGGTACCAAGGTGATCTGGTAGCTCTGGCAATCTGTTTGAGCCATTCGGTACAGGTGTCTTCCTGATTGGAAAGCCCTGAACGCAGACGTGGCAAATCCTCAAGTACTTTTGAGACAGGGGCCGGTTCAGCCGGTGCCAATGCCATGGGAATTCTGTCGACAGCAAGATCCTCCCGGATTCCAAGAATTATCAGGCGATGTCTTGCCTGCGGTACACCATGGTCTTCCATTCGGATGACAAAGTTTTTGAAGTCCGGATTGGAATGCTCCCCAAACATGTGGAGTTGGGAGGAATCATTCAGAGAGTAGAGTCGATAGGAACTCTTGACTCCTCCAGGCTTTCTGCCGGTTTTCCCCAGGCTTTGACGTGGGTTCTGCAGGTCACGGACGATCTGCTCAAAAATCCTTTTGTTGCTGACGGTCGCAGAAAGAAGCCCTTTGACATTTTCCATGACAAATACCGCAGGCAGATGCGTGGCGATTACTTTCAGATATTCCTGGTAAAGAAAATGGCGATGGTCCTGTTCCGGTCTATAATCCTCCTTTCCACGATTGCGGGATCTTCCAACCAGTGAATAGGCCTGACAGGGGGGACCTCCCAAGAGAACCCAGTCTTTCACATCGCCAACCGCCTGGGAAAGTGAATTCTTTATCACTTTGTTGAATTTCCAGTTTCCCAGCTCTGCACAAACAGCTTCCCTTTCTGCTGCCTCCGCCTGCCGGGGGTACTTCTCGAACAGATCATGCATGCGTTCAGTCAAAGATCGTTCTGTCTGCTGCAATACCTGATAGTATAAATCTGGAATGTTTTGAGGCGGGAACTGTCTTGTGAAACTTCTCAAACGCAGCGTCTCATGCGATCGAATCTCTTTCTCGATGGAGAGACGTATCTGAAATTTTGGGGAATCCGGTTCCTGATACGGATATCGCGCAAACCCCTCACCAAGCCCACCGGGGCCGGCGAAAATATCAACAACTGGAATGGGGCTCCTGTTTCTTTTCTGTTCCATGCTGCCGTTATACTCGATCTGCCGGTTTGTTTATGCCACACACCGGGAACACCTGGAATGAAACTGCCGCATTTACCAAAATATGCTTCAGCGAATCGAACATCCAGCGAAGCCTCTGGCACATGAGATGCATCTATGAGCATGTTAACTTCAATCATTCATCTTGGGAATAAACAGCGACCCGCTTTGAGTCCGCTACTGCACACTCGACCGGATCACGTTCCGTCCATGCTTTGAGTTTTGCTTCATCGACCGGACCGTGGACATGTTCACTGCACGCGCCTGCCGGCCAGAGGTATGGGACCGAGACGATCACCACGCGGCCGCACGTGAGCAGCTTGAGAGCGAAAGCGCTGGCGTCGGGAACGTGTTCCAGCACTTGCAGGCAAAGAACGAGGTCGTATTGCCGGTCGGGTTCCCACTGGAGGAAGTCGGCGTTGACGACGCGGACGCCATCGAGCATGCAGCCGTTGGTTGGCAGTTCGACAGCCGTGCGATCAAACCGATCAAACCATTCCAAATACTGGCAGCCGAGACCGACACCGCCGCCCACGTCGAGCAGTGTCTTTCCGTTGGGGCAGTACTTCTCCGCGAACTCCCGCACCGTGCGGTAGTACTGCAGATCCTTGCGCCCTTCCCAGTAGGTATCGTTCATCGCTTCGCTCCGTGGCTCGGGCGTCCGGCATTGCCAGTTTGTTCCTTGATTCAACATGATTCGTTATGGCCGCGCTCACTTCTTCTGCAGCGCACCATGTCCTTTCGGTCCCAGGTGTTCGCACTCGCACGACCAGTCGCAGAGTCGCTTCCAGTTGCCGCTCATCGTGTGGAAGAAATACGGGTCGTAATACGCTTCGCCGCTGGGGACGGTGAAGATGTGGTCCTGGATCAGTTCCGAGCGGATGACGAGGCAGCCGAACCCGGAACCGCGAACCTCGGTGACCTGGTTTTCGTGAGGAGCCGGTTTGTGGGCCCGCAACACGCCAATCTGCGTGTCCGATTTCCGATCAGCCGTCCAGACGACGTAGTGCGGGTCCCAGCGGGAGAGATACGGTGCGCTGACACAGGCCACGTTTTTCCTGAAATGCCGCAACAGCCGTACGAACTCAATCTGTGCCTTCAGCTTCTCCCCGAGCGACTGCGGCAGCATCGTCACCCGATCCTTGTTCCCCTTCGATTCCCGGATCACGATCTGCCCTCGGTCGAAGTCCACGTCGCACACCCGCAAGCGGCAACACTCCGAGATTCGCATTCCGGTGCCGTACAACAATTCAACGATGAGCCGATGGGCCCCCTTCTGCGGCATGGCGGCGATCAGCCGGCGAACTTCCTCTTTGGAGAGCACGGTCGGCAACCGCTTCGGCTTGCTGGCCCGCACCGCGTCGAGCGATCCCAGATCCTTTTCCAAGACGTGGCGGTACAGGAACAGGATCGCACCCAACGCCTGATTCTGCGTGCTGGCCGCAACGCGCCGGTTGACGGCCAGGTGCGTCAGGAACGCCTCAACTTCCGGCTCTCCCATCTTTTCCGGATGAATCCACTCACCGACGCAGTCGTGGTGAAACCGCAAGAATTCCTCGACCCAGCGTCGGTACGTCTGGATCGTGCGTGGGGCCAGCCGCCGCACCTTGCAGGCGGATTCGTATTGGTCCAAGAGTTTCATGCCTGCAGTGTGCCGCGCAAGAATGGCTCGGTCAATTCGCGCAGCGAATTCCGCCGCAACTCGTGGTGTGGGAAAAGATTGACATTCCATCGGCATCGGTTATTCTCAATGCATTCGGTTCAGAGAAACACAAGTTATGCCACACAGGCGATTCTGTGACATGGGCTCGTGAGCGAAACACCAACCATCCAGTACTTGAATACGGACCTCGATCTCGTCTGCGACGTTGACCCAGCAATGCTCGCCACCGAGATTGAATCCCATGATCTCGTTGCTCTCGTGAATCCAGGTGACGACGGGCTTTTCTACGTCATGTGCGAGGACAACAACGACACAGAACCCGAACCAAACATCAAACGTCTACTGGATGCCGTAGATGCATTGTCCGATGGCGCTCGCGAATTATGGGCGCGGTGCTCAAAACGCGAATTCAACGTCGGATATGATTGTGGCGACGAACCTTGGGCGTTCAATCAAGGACTTTCAAACGACGTCTTACGTCGCATGGCAGACTGCGGCGCATCATTCCGAATTACGCTGTATCCTCACAGACCGGACAATGATGGCAATACAGTCGTGGTGGATCACGCGTAAATATGTGGCATAACAAGGCGCTCAACCTGACCCGGTGCTGCCGGGCCGGGTTTTTGGTAGAATCTGTGTCTTCTGCCCGGCAGCACCGGGTCAGGTTAGCTTGGTCGTTGCTGCTTTTGCCACGCCTCGGCCAACTTGAAAATGACGCAGGCTGCCCGTGGCCGGTTGCTCCGCTTTAAGCTGACTCATTTTCCAGCCGCCCGGCATCGTCAGCAGCAGGTTGCGGTCGAGTTCGATCGCATCAAGCGGCTCGACAGCGTCCGCCTCGCCGTTGGCCGGCGCATCGGTGTAAAGAATGCCGGCGAAGTTCGCAGCCGCTTTGGCCGCGTCGAGCGTCGCCAGCGAATAGTCCCGCAGCATGGCGAACAACGGCAGAGCGGGAGTGATTTCCGGAACGCCACGACGTTGACCGGGACGATCAGTCCGAAACAGGTGGATCATCGCGCTCGCGGGAATCCGGTCGTATTGCAGACCGAGGTCGATGCCGTTCCCGCCGGGATGTTTTCTGAGCACGTGATATTCGACTGGGTTGCCGGCACCATCGAACACGATGCCATCAACGGCGTTGTCGGTGTTCCCGACCGACAAACCGAGGTCGGGAGTCGCGACCTGATCGGCTTCCACCAGTCGCAGATCGAGTTTGATTCCGGTGGAGAGTTGCTCGTTGTTGATCAGAACGGCGAAGGATTCGCCGTCGCCGGTATGAGCCATCCGCATCGTTCGCAGTTTTCCGGCCAGGCCGACCGCTTTCGACCAGAGTGCAAACACACGCTCGATGCGGCGGTTCGCCTCGGCGTCTTCGGTCAGCATCTGCAGCCGGGGTCCCGTACCGATCACGTCGTTGGCCAGCGTGAGGACGATTCCCTTGGCGTAGCTGTTGTTGGCGATTTCGTAGCGGGCGCGGTTTCGGAGAATGCGACGGACGTCGCTGCTGTTGGCGGCGTCGGCGCTCAATCCGTCGGCGTTCACCCAATGGCGGCGATTGTCATCGCTGGTAACCGCCGCGTCGTAACGGCCGCGCAGCATCCGGATCGCATTCCCGCCGAAGGCGGACTGGATCGGCTTGCTGCGAGTCAGGTTTTTAAGCCAGTTCAACACGCTACGACGCTCCCGGAGGGACAAGCTTGGTGAATCGCAGGCCGCGCGTTTTCGACTTCGCGGCATCCTTCGAGTTCAGGTAGCGATCCGCAGCGATCTGGTCGGCCAGCTTGTGCTGTTCCATACTTCCCGAGTCACCCGAGGCCTTGGCAGGTCCCTGGGCGTTGTCGCGAATCGTCTGATCAAGCTGGTTTGCCACGAGATGTCTCCTGTCTGGACGGCGACTGGCCGTCTGAAGGGAGACTTATGCCGTGCGCGGCACGGTTGTCCGGCGGAAGCGAAGATTCGCCGAAAGCGTTACAGATGTGGAACGCGGCCCGTGTGACACTTCACGTATCAAACACAGCTCCTGCTTGTGAATACCACAACCTTGGCAGGAGATTTCAGGCCGCGCTAATCACGCAGTGGCGAGCGTCAGATTGGACTGTGGGCATCCAACCACTCAGTCAGATCATAGATGAGTCGCAGATAATACGGGAATATCATCAGATGTGACGCGGCGAGTTCTTTCGTAAAGGCGTAGCCCGAGGGGTGGCCGGCTGAATTTCGCATGTCCCGGAAATACGAGAAGACATGATCCATCGCGTTGTCCATCCCCGTAAGCCAATTATTGCCCTTGTCGGCTTTCAACTGCGGCTTGAGCTTCTGATATTCGGCCATAAACGCTTGGTGATGTTGCTTGATTCCTCTGGTCTTCGCTAACGCGCGGTCATATGCAGCCTGCGTCGCCGGATCGACGGAATTGCGGTAGGCAGCCGAAAGTAAGAGGAAAGCCATTTCTGACGCGCAGCCGAGAGTTACAGTGGATGAAAGGAGGCAGTTCTGGCGAAGCGTCTCTGCGGCCTCGGCAATGTATTTCTCGATGATTGGGTCGATCGCGGGGATACGATTCTTAAGTTCCTTCATGTAGCCAGAAGGATCGTACGGTGTCACGTCCCCTGCAATGACCTTCTTCCCGTGCTCAGTGACGTGGATGTATGGAAGGTCGAACGGTTCACTATTCGCCGCTCCGGGCCGTAGGACACCCTCGACAATCAGATCCCAAACAATGCTCCAAATAGGAGCCCGAAGGTTTGCGTGCAGCTCCGGGATGTCATGGTGCATATTCCACGCGTTCATGCCCGCTCGGACCTCAAGGCCTCGGGTGTGTGCAACCTCAGCCACTTCTCGGAAGAGGTGTTCGACGCGGAACGGATCGCGTACGCCGAACTGCGGCCGCTCTTTGCGTAGGCATTCGACAACTACGGAACGCAGGTTGTCGTGGTCCAAAATCATATCGGCATCCACTACGGAGAAATAAACTGATCGAAGAACTGCTCGAACTTCTGACGAAGAGTAGTGTTTCCCGTGACACGTAGTTTGGCGATGAAGCCGGGGAAATGATCAACAATTGTTCGAAGGAACGAATGTGGGTTCATGAAGTACTGTGTGATACTCTGACTCGGATTGGATGGATCTGGAGCCGATCGTTCCTCGAAATCAGCGACGTGCGGTTGATTGTTATGAATTAGGACTCCTGACTTTGTGTATCCAAGGTGGTAAATGCCATTCCTTATACGGTCTCTGAATTGAACAACACTTTGAATGTCCGGATTGATAGGCCACGGTCCACTGGCCTGGGGAATCTTGTCACTGTAGATCCCGTTGGAAGGTGCGAATGTCGGATAAACATCGCAGAAGCCATAGTTGAAGTCCGTTCCGGCTGTGCCACTGGATCCAGAATTCGGATTCAGTGACTTACCGATCATCTCGAAATACGAGAACGTCATCGACACAAGACCGTATGCTGCATGCGACCAACTTGATGGTGGCTGATGGGATTCAATCTGACGCAGCATCGCCACCGCTGCCCCAAGTTGCCACACCTCAATCATGCATTCGTAGATTTCAATCTTTTGATCCAGCGACCAAGGTCTGGGGACTCCACGAATCAGATCCATCGGTGCTGTCGTTACCGTATCCGTATTGAAGTCAATGAAGGGGCTTGAACGATATGTCATGTTTGAAGTCTTTCTTGCAACGTGTCGCCGGCAACGGACGTGGAATGCTGCGACGGAAACCTGTGACGAGTCATGTCAGAATAGAGTTCTCGGGGTTGGTGGACTGGGACAGCCGGTAAAGGAAACGTTCCATCGCGAAGTACTGCAGCACTTCCTGGAACGGACGCCCCGTCTCTCTTGCGATGTTGAGAAGGCGCTGTCTCACGGACGCCGCAATGTTTCGCACCTGACGATTGGTCATAGCACGGCCTCCAGATACGGCTGGATGACGCGTTTGACCCGGCAGATCTCAGCGTAGTGCAGCAGGGACTCGACGTTAATCCTTCCCTGTTGGCGGTAGGACTTCACCGCTTCGATTGCCGTATCGAGACCAATCCTGTTTCGGTACTTGAAACAGTCTGCAATGGTTTTTTCGCGGCAGTAGACGCGCAGCGGCACGCCATCAACGTCCTCTGTTTCGATGCCTTCTGAGAATGCCTTCCCGCTGAACCAAAAGTGCCTGACCGGTGGATAGTCGAGCCGGGGGGCTTCGGCTCCTCGTGGAATCGCAACATAGATTTCGTGCGGGATCTGTGTCGTCAGTTCATGCCAGGCCAGCGCGGAAATCAGACAGAGCACGCCGTCAGGAATTCTCAGAGCCACGGTGACGAGATCTGGCTCCCCGAGCGGTGGGGCATCGGACAGTCGAAAGAGGCCACGGCTGAGTTGTTGAATTCGGCCATCGTCTCGGAGTTCGTACAGGGTACTCGGGTGAATGCCGGCGCGCAGCGCGTCACGCGTGCGCAGAATCCCACCAGCGGCTCGAAATGCTTCGAGCGCCACAGTGACTCGCCGATTTTCGTTGTGAGATTTGGTGACAGTCATACCGATAAATATACCTGCAAGATAACAGAAGTGCTGGTAAATATATCAAATCGTCCTGCGATTTGTCAAGAAAACCTTGGTTTCTGGTGACTCTTGCTGGACGAGCCAGTTCATCGGTGACGGATTGCAACAATCATTCCCCCAACACCTGTTCCCAGGTTGTCACCCTTCGTCCGCAGTGCCGGCATTCTTTCCGTCGAACGATTTTGCCCGTCCGCGGTCGCGTGTAGACCACGTAGAA
>JALWSL010000049.1 GCA_027080405.1 Planctomycetaceae bacterium | reverse complement strand
ACATCATCCGCCACCTGCTGCATCTTCAGCGGAACAATTGCTTCCGGCCCCTTTTCTAGAAATTCGGCTTGATGGTCGACGATCGCCTGGGCAACTTTTCGTAGCGTCGCCTGACGCTGCTCGATCGAATCGATCAGCCATTTTGCCGATTCGATTTTCTTGTGGATATATTCTTTTGTTTTCTCATCCGGGTTGCCCTGCAGCATCTTCAGATATCGGTTCGATATTCTTAACTCCGGCGTATAGTCGTTACACAACTCGACAGCCCACTTTCCATCTTCCCCCTCCTTGACACGCACATCAGGGGTCACATTTTGGGCAGTTTGCGAAATGAAGCGACGCCCGGGATACGGTTCGAGATGTCGAATCTGCTCCAGAGCCTGTTTGATTGTTTCAATGGAAAAACCGGTCTTCCGCTCAATCAGCGGCAAACGATTCTGGCTGATTTCCTCCAGGTGGTCGCTGATTAACGTGACCAGCACATCTTTCATCGGAGTTTCATCGGTCAGTTGGAGCAGCAGACATTCCTGCAAATTACGCGCACCGACACCGGGGGGATCCAGTTTCTGAATCAGCCCCAGAACATGTTCGGCGGTTCCCCGGGAAATTCCTTTTCCGTAAACCTGAATGATCTCCGGCAATGTCCCCTGCAAACGGCCCTGTTCATCCAGATTCTGTATCAGAAACTCGCCAAAGTTTCTCTCCTCGGCATCGAGTTCATAAAAGTGGAACTGTTCGAGCAGGTAATCCTGGAGCGACTGGGGGTGAGCTTCGAGATTACCGATCAAATCGTGTTGACGATCTGATATTTCGTCGATCCGATTGGCCGACGGTTTACCGCCAGAGGTAAAATTGTCTTCCGGCCACTCAGCCGAAAGTTCCAGCAACCGTTCAAAATCGGCTTCGTTATTGTGATCGTTATCAACAACCATTTCCTGCTGTTCAATTTCCGCCGATGGAGCAGATGAAGGCGTTTCCTCCTCATACGCATCCTGCTTTCGGGGATCCACTGCCTCCAAAACAACGTTTTCTTCCAGTTCCTGATCGATCTTCTCCTGAAGCGCCATCACGGACATCTGCAGAATCTCCATCGACTGGATCATCTGCGGAGCCAGCTTCATCTGCTGACTCATCTTCATGTTTTGTGACAGATTCAAACGCATTGGATTATCGCTTCTTTCAACTCCACACCAGTTTGCCATTCACAAAGGAAACGTCGTCCGTTTCCCACGATGCCGCCCCGGCAAGTTCCGTTCAAAATGTCTGACGGCCGTGAATCGCATCGGCCAGCATCTCCCGATTGGCAAACTCCAACACCGAGCCGGATGCAATTCCTCGGGCAAGCCGTGTTATCTTCACCTGTTCCTCTGCCAACAGATTGGAGATAAACAACGCTGTCCCATCTCCTTCCAGTGTCGGATTCGTCGCCATGATGATCTCCTTCACCCCTTGCCTTTTAACCCGCTGCACCAATGCATCAATCGTCAATTTCTCCGGGCCAACTCCGTTCAAAGGAGCCAAACAGCCATGCAAGACGTGATATTGTCCCTGATAGGCTCCCGAAGCTTCCAGAGCGATCACATCTTTCGGCTGCTCGACAACACAAACAACGGTTGAATCCCGTCTCGGATCGCTGCAGATGTCACACAATTCCCCCTCGGTAAGAACGAAACAGTTGCTGCAGCGTTTGATGTTCCGCTTCACCGAATCAATCGCCCGAATTAACGCACCAGCTTTCGGACGATCCAGGTTGACAACGTACTGCGTGAGCCGTTCCGCCGATTTTCGACCGATCCCCGGCATCTTTGCAAATTCTTCGATCAGAGCTGCAACACTCGGACCATACGGGTGGGACTGTTCATCCATGGGGTTGATGCCAAACTCTCGAATTGATGTAGAACATGTTTTTACCGCCAGCAACAGGACAACCAAATGGAGGGCAGAGCAACCGAAACCTGCATCAGGTAACCGCTTCGGGTTGCGCCATCATTTTTTTCAACAACATTGCATAATTAAAACGAGGGACAGTCCAAACAGAGAACAGCCAAAACAGACTGACGAATCCAGCCAGGCCATACCGGAAACCAGATTTCCCACTGCTACGAAGTCCCCTGAGGGCCCAATCCCATATTGGCCATGGCGTCCTGAAGACCCGGAATGTTCATCCCCCCGGTCATTTCAGCCATCTTTTCTGCTGCCGCCTGCCGGGCGTTATCCAAAGCCTGGTTCACTGCGGAAACAACGAGATCTTCCAGCATCTCCCGATCTCCTGATTC
>JALWSL010000048.1 GCA_027080405.1 Planctomycetaceae bacterium | reverse complement strand
TTTCATTCGAAATCGTTTTCTCTGTTCGGCAGTCAAACGGGGCAGCATTTCGGGCAAAACCGGTCGCGGTCCGACAAATGACATCTCTCCCCGAATAACGTTGAACAGCTGCGGTATTTCGTCCAGACTGGTTTTTCGCATCCACGCGCCCATTGGGGTGATGCGACTGCCGTTTTTCAGTTTTTCTTTTTGATCGAGTAGCCGATCGGCATTGACGATCATGGTGCGGAATTTGCAGATGGTGAATGGTTTTTCATCTTTGCCGAGCCTGGTTTGCAGAAAAAAAACGGGGCCACGGTCCTGCAGGTAAACCAGTAATGCCAGGATCACCAAAACAGGGGAAAGCAGAACAAGCAGGCAGGCCGCGACAAGGCGGTCAAAAAATCCTTTGATAACCAGATTGGCGCTTCGCACAAATTTCATCAGTTCAGTCTTGTTTTCAGGAAACAGGCATCAGGCAGATCCAGGTAGATTGCCGATTTCTCAAGCATCGGGAATCTACGGCGTGAAACGACTGCCCGTCAAGAGCAATACAGGATTCCCGAATTCCTTTGAATATCCGGATCGCCTGATCTGCTTCTGGTTTTTGTAGCGGTTTCAACAAAAAAGGCCTGCCGTTTGACGGGCAGACCTGTTTCCGTTTTTGCTGTTTACCTTATCAGCGGTTTCAAATTATGAACCTCTGGGCAGGTTGCCGAAGTTGGGACGCAAATTATTTGGGTTGGGAGCATAATCGTCGTCCCTATCGCGATCGTAACCGCGAGCATTTCGTGGTTTGACTCCCACATCGTGCATCAAATGATGAATGACCGATTCCATTTCTTCCAGCAATTCATCTTTTTTGGAAAGATGTCCGTGGTGGTGATGGTGCCCACGGTTGGGACGCCAATGTGCCACATCATCTTCGACATGATGGAACAGACTGTCGAGCCCCCCCAGTTCTCTGGCAATTTCATCCCGATGACCGTGATGTTCTTCTTCGTGGATGTACTTGGCAATTTCGAGAATTTCATACGCTTCCCGGTATGTTTCATCGAAGTCGGGATTTCTGTCGTAGTTGTAATAAATTTCCAGACAGAAACTGTTTGCCAGTGATTCCAATCGACTGGCAAGTTCGTCGATATGCGAGAACCCGCCGTATTCTACCCTGACGTCGCGCCCGCCAGCATTGTAGTAGTAACCGTTGTTGTGGTAGTAGTATGTTCCGCCGCGATTATTGTTACTACGAACGACATAGCGAGACCCGGCCCGTGGCTGATAGTGATGTGAACCGTGATGGTGATGATGCTGTGCCTGAACCGCATTGCCTGCGAGCAACACGACTGCCGTAGACAAGGCACATCCCAGAATCGATCGATGCTTCA
This sequence comes from Planctomycetaceae bacterium, assembly GCA_027080405.1. Classification (GTDB taxonomy): domain Bacteria; phylum Planctomycetota; class Planctomycetia; order Planctomycetales; family Planctomycetaceae; genus Rubinisphaera. The sequence goes on along the minus strand of JALWSL010000048.1, from coordinate 912 downwards.
TGACAAATTCCTGCCTGTTCTAAAAGGGTGAGAGTGAAAGGGTAACAATCCGACACATCTGTAAAGGGTATCAGTATCAGATTGGAATCCGGAAAACAATGAAAAAGCCACCGTTTTTATTTCCCTGTTCAAAAACGGTGGCTGTGTAGAATTCCCGACTTTTCTAGAAATCGTAATGCCCGCTGCGGTGATAATCATAATGAGCGGGGACATAGTCGAGATGATTACCGTGTCGTTGCAGAGAAGCTCCGTGGTAATCGTAGTGGCTCGTGTTGTGCCAGCGTGGCGTATTCTGGTAGTAGCCCTGATTCCCGTACCTGTTCCAGTTGTAATTGGAATTGTAGCCCCGGTTGTAATAAGACGAACTGTTGGGACGCCAGCCGTAGTTGTTGTATCGCCCGTAATTACGACCGCTGTTGTAATGTCCAGCATCTGCCGAAGCAGCCCCGACCATAACCATTCCCAAAACAGCCGCTGTGCAGATGACGAAATTTCTCATTTTGTTTCTCCGTTATTGTTAAAAGTGTTGTTTGTCTCGAATTGAGTTATTCACTCGCCACTCTGCCAAGCGGAAAAGATTACAACGACGGGACACAGAAACGGCAATAATTACAAAATTTCCTTTATCTTCGCTGTAAAGGCTGCTATTTGTGCATTTGCGCGGGGGATATTGTGCTCCATTCAATGTAAAAACGATAATTTTTCGAGAAATAGAGGGGAACAAACTCGAAAAGAGATCACGAATTCCCTGTAATGCGGGAGTTTTTCCTGCTTTTGCGGATAGCCAATTTCATGTTAAACGATAAAGAATTCCCAATCCTGGATGCTGCGGAATCGAAACTCCCTGCGGTGTTTTCGTTGTCGCTTTCCGAATTGGAGCAATGGTGTCTGGATCATGGGTTAAAGAAGTAT
>JALWSL010000047.1 GCA_027080405.1 Planctomycetaceae bacterium | reverse complement strand
TTCCTCCGGAGCTTTCCAATTTTGATTTTCCCGATACCGATACGACCTGTGAAGCCCGTTTCACGACGATTCAACCTTCCCAGGCACTCGGGATGATCAACGGCCATTTTTTGAACCGGCAGGCAGAACAGTTTGCAGCAAGGTTGAGAAAAGAAGCCGGCGACGACGTCCGGAAACAGGTAACGCGCGGGTTGAATCTGGTTTACTGTAGAAAACCGACTGAAACAGAGGTGGCAGACGGTTTGAAGCTGATTCATAATTTACAGCAGAAGCATCACGTGACGAGCGAAGAATCGTTAAGGCTATTCTGCTTGTATGCGTTGAACTTGAGTGAGTTCATGTTTGTCGATTGAAACACCGTGAAATGCAGTGATCTGCTGCGGAGAGAGTCATGAATCGAAAAAACTTTTGTGGTCGGACCCGGCGGGAATTCATTTGGCAAAGCGGGGCGGGCGTTGGATCGGTCGCTTTGGCTTCGATGCTGGATGAAGACGGCTTTTTTACCGAGACGGCCACCGCTGCCGACCAGCAGGGGCCTGTCAAAAAACCTCACTTCCCTCCCAAGGCGAAGAACGTCATCTTTCTGTTCATGTATGGTGGGCCAAGCCATATCGATACCTTCGATTACAAACCGGGCATGATTGGGATGGACGGAAAGACCGTCGATGTCGAAACATTCGGACGGGGCGGCCACAAGAAGGGAGGACGTGTTGTAGAGCCACGTTGGAAATTCAAGCAATATGGGGAGTGCGGTAAATGGGTCAGCGATCTGTTTCCCCATTTGTCGAAGCACGTGGACGATATCGCATTTTTGCACTCGATGACAGCCGACTCGCCGATTCATGGCTCCGCCATGTTGATGATGAACTCGGGACGAATTCTCAGCGGCAACCCGACACTCGGTTCCTGGGTGAATTACGGTCTCGGTTCCGAAAATAGAAATCTGCCCGGTTATGTCGTGATGCTCGATCCGAAGGGAGGGCCGATCAGCGGCGCCAAGAACTGGACGAGCGGTTTCATGCCCGCGAATTATCAGGGGACGGTTTTGAATTCACAGGGGCCGCCGATTCTCGATCTGAACCGGCCGGCCGGCATGACTCAGGCCGTTCAACGGGAACTGCTCGATGCGTTGAAAGTGGCCAACGCTCGACACCTGGCAACACGGGCAGATCAATCTGAGCTTTCCGCCCGGCTGGCTTCATACGAACTTGCCTACAACATGCAAAAGCATGCTCCGGAAGCCGTCGATTTTGCTCAGGAAACTGCGGCAACGCAAAAGCTGTACGGCATCGACAAACCGCGAACAAAAGATTTTGGCAGCAAGTGCCTGCTGGCAAGACGTCTTGTTGAACGGGGTGTGCGATTCATCCAGATCTACTCGGGGGGCAACCACAACGATGCCAATTGGGATGCACATGGGGATTTGGAATTGAATCACAATTTGCACGCAGGGGAAACCGATCAGCCGATCGCAGCGCTCATTCAGGACTTGAAAAATCGTGGCCTGCTTGAAAGCACATTGATCATCTGGGGAGGGGAATTCGGTCGGCAGCCCACAGCGGAATACGCAAAAGGAACCGGGCGGGATCATAATGCCTACGGGTTCACGATGTGGATGGCAGGCGGCGGTATCAAAGGAGGCATCTCGTTCGGCACAACCGATGAACTTGGCTCCGCAGCGGTGGAAAACCCGTTGGAAGTCAAACAGTTGCACGCGACGGTTCTCCACCAGATGGGGCTCGATCCGAATCGTCTTTCCTACTTTTACGGCAGCCTCGACCAGAAACTGGTTGGCGTGGAACATGTGGAACCGATCCATGAAATCATTGCGTGAGCCATCATGACGCAAGTTGTGTCCAAGTTATGTCGAGGTTTGTTGCAGCGAACGGGAACAGGATGATTGGCCCCATGAAGTTACCTTTCGGGATTGTTCTCGGTTCCAGTTCGCCACGTCGGTTGGATCTGCTGCGTTCGCTTTTTCCGGAAGAACCGATCCAGGTTCTGCCTCCCTGCCGTTCCGATGAAACCGAGCCTGTCGATGTGACATCTCGAGAGGAGATCATTGAAGGCCTGCTGAAAATTGCCTGCGATAAAAATGAAGATGTCAGCAGACAATTGCCCCCTGAATCTCTGCCGGTGGCTCTGCTCACGGCCGATACCGGAATCATCGTCAAGAATGAAGACGACAGTTATCGGGCTTTGGGGAAACCGCCTGCAGAAAATTATCGCGAAACCGTTCGTTCCTGGTTCAGTCAGTATTACCTCGGCAAAACGCATGAAGT
>JALWSL010000046.1:1911-2283 GCA_027080405.1 Planctomycetaceae bacterium | reverse complement strand
TCCGTACATAGTGAAGGATGATTCTCGACGATCACGCGCTCAAACCGACTGACAAGTTTTGCAATCCCCGGGTAATCCTGAACCGGGATCGCTTTTCGATCAAAGAAATTTCCACTGTTGTAAAGTTTGATTTCCCGTGCAGACTGAAACTTCGATAACCGGGATAACGCCAGTTCAATTTGGGCCGGAATCTCTCCCGAAGTAACGGAATGGTCGAGCGTGTTTTTCCACAGGTCACACATCAGGCAGCGGAACGGACACTCCCGATTGGTCAAAAACAGAGTTGCAATGTCGATCACCTCGCCCCGCGCATTGCGTTCCTGTTCGAGATGAAAGGCGTACGGACGATTGGAAGCGAGTCTGTTTTTTCTG
>JALWSL010000046.1:0-1901 GCA_027080405.1 Planctomycetaceae bacterium | reverse complement strand
TTGCGAAAAATCAGCCTCGCTGGCCACACCGTGCTGGAATCTTCGTTTATTATAAACGGGCATTTCGAATCCCGTAATTTCCTTGATTCCTTTACGAACGATATCACCTTTGAGGGAATACAGTTTCTCATGGTTCCACTGTGTCAGTTCGATAAAGGGAATTCCTTCCGCCACCTCGATCACATCGGGAATCGCATACGGACTGAATCCACGAAAGCCGAAAGCCTTGGCACTCGCCCAGGATCGAACATGCCCGCGGGATTGCCCGCCGGAATAGGTTTGTGAATGCTTGATTGCCTCAACTCCCCACCCTTCCTGATACAGCATGGTATTGTTCAGGACACTGCGAATCGTCAGTTCGGGGTTTTCCTCGATCGGATAATCTTTGAGATTTTCGTCGCCCCCATCACCGTCAATGAGCCACTTCCATTCCGGATAGCGAAGACGTATCTGTTTGCACAACGCATAAGCCATCGCTGCAGCCTGAACATCGAGCGGCTTGTAATCTTCGATGACGCGAATCGCTTGCCGATAGTCGATTTCACTGGCAGGAACGTCGATGATTTCAAGAAACATTTCAAGATCGAGCTGTTTCATGAAGTCTCGGGCCTGTTGCGCATCCTGACCGGCATTGTCGATCGACAACGTGAAGGCTTTCAGACGGCTGGGAGATTCCCCACGTTGGAGGAGCAGGAAGTACAGAACAAGGAAAATCGAACCACTATCGATCCCGCCGGAGAAGAGAACACCAATCGGTTCATGCCGCTCGAATTGATCGAGCCAGCGATCACAAACCTGTGCCAGCATACCGATGTACTGCTTGCCGATTTCCACCAGATCGGTACTCAGGCGATTTCGTTGCGGGGCGAAATAGCGTTCATAACGCGGGTTGGGATCGGGACAGCCCACGAGTTGCAGTTCTGTCAGATGGTGGGCTGGAACCATGCGTGTGTAGGAAGGATGAAACTGATCGATCAGGCCGGCTTCAGCCAGATAATCCCGGATTTCATCGATTCTCTCTGCGACAATCAGGCAGGGACCTTCACTCCGTTTGGCCAGAAAATACCGCATCGGCCGACCGAGCGAACGAGCCATGCGAATCTGTTTTCCCTCTTTGGCTAAAATCGCGAAATGCCCTTTGATCTGGCGAATTTCTTCCACCTGTCCCGAACGGACGATCTCGGTCGCCTGTTCAACGGACAGATCGAAAAGCTGATTCTCTTCGGGATCAAGCAGATTGACAACACGCTCGATATACTGATGTGAAACAGAATTGCCAGGAGAATGGTTTATCACGGATTTGTTGTCCTTGTTCGATTTGACAGCCTTATTCTTGTTCAATTCGGCACAAAGAATACCGCTTCACACAGCCGGCCTACATACAGAGCCTGCACGATCTGCCCGTATCAAACAGAACGGAGCAGGTTCGAGTTGTGCGAACAACTTGTGCGAATCGGCTATTTCAGTGGTACTTTCCCGTTCAGATAACGCCAGTTTTTCAAATAGGAAATCAGGTCGGCCATCTGTTCCGGAGTGATGTTTTTATCGAGACCTTTCGGCATGAAGGAGACACCATCGGAAGCGAACTCTTCGATATCGTCGCGTTGCAACGTCACCGTTTCTCCCTTGGCCTGTTTGAGTGTGATCGCAAAAGGAGTTTCTTCAGCCAGAACACCGGTATAAACTTTCCCGTCAGTAGTAACCGCAGTGTAACTGAAGTAGTTGTTGTCGATTGCCCGGTTCGGATCGAGAATGTTTGTCAGCAGATCGGAAGGGCGTTTGACGCGCGTGTCGCTGATATCCGGAGCGACAGAAACCCCATCACTCCCGATACGATGGCACGACGAACATTGCGACTTGAAGATTTCCCGGCCTCGTTCGGGAGCGCCATGTTCCAGATC
>JALWSL010000045.1 GCA_027080405.1 Planctomycetaceae bacterium | reverse complement strand
CTGCAATACTTCCCAAATCTAAGATTATTTCTGTAATCCACGATCCTGAACCACATCTAGGAGAACACAACTGGAAAAATTTGGCCCGTATTTACATCCCAATGATACTATCCAATGCTCTCATCACTCATGGAAATTCTCTGCGCAAAATTATCTTCCACAAAAAAATCATGAAAAGAGTCTTTGTTATTCCCCACGGACAATTCAGTAAATTTACTGTGTACAATAATCAAAGATGCATAAAATTATTAGAAAACACTAAAAACAATTATTGCATACTCTTCTTTGGCAGGATTGTCCGATACAAAGGGCTCGATATATTGCTGAGAAGTTTACCCAAAGTCAAATCTCAAGTTGGGAATGTGAAGCTCATAATAGCCGGAGAAAGACAAATCCCCCCAATGTGCAGTATACTCATCCAGTCCCTAAAAGATCACCTGATTGTTCTAAATCGATTTATCCCAGATGAGGAGGTACCTTGCCTATTTAATCTTGCTGATCTTGTCGTTCTCCCGTATAGAGAAGCCACTCAAAGCGGAGTCTTAGCTCTGGCTGCTACATTCAAGAAGGCTCTCATAACGACTCCCGTTGGAGCTATTCCTGAAGTGGTGGATCACAATAAGACTGCGTATTTTGTGCCCCCAGAGGATGTAGAGTCATTAGCTAATGCAATAATAACGCTCCTATATACCCCTAAGACTATAAAAAAACTCGGACACAACATTCAAAAGAAAGCGAATATTGCATTAAATTGGGAAAAAATAGGAAGCAAACTAAACTTAATCATAACCCTTTTGGAAATCGGTCAAGGATAAAAAATCAAGGGAGGATATGAGATGGTTGCTAGTAACATCGTATTAATAATTCTTGATACACTCCGCAAGGACTACGGGGAGAAATACATATGGCCCCTCCTGAAGAGATACGGATTCGTATATTACCCAAATGCCATCGCTCCTGCCCCTTGGACGATACCCACTCACGTTTCTATCCTTACAGGGAGATATCCCGCTATACATAGAGTACATGAAACTCACGAGTTAAAAATCCCACGGATTAAGCTCAAAAGTCAATCGGAAGAATTAATACTAGCAAAACTTATAGAGAGAGGGTACAGTACTATTTTAATAAGCGCCAATTCGCTAATTCAACCAACTTTTGGATTTACAGGATTCGACAGAAGCTATGACATTTTCTGGGTTCCTCCTCAGAAATTAAGTAAGCCAGAATTAGAGACGTTAAAACGGTATTCCTCCAAAAGGTTAAGGTATCTACTGACTCCCATTAATCTTACATTACATGGCAAACTATCCCTCCTTGGGAAAGCAGCCATAAATTACTGGAGCAGGATCATCTCTACAACTCTAAAAAAATATCCCCTTGAAAAAGGTATATCCAGAGCAGTTCAAATATTAAAAAATACAAAACTAAATGACAAAAATTTCATATTTGTCAATCTAATGGAAGTCCATGAACCGTATAGCATGAAATACCCTTCTCAGGGGGGAATAGTTCTTACCCTAACCAACCAAGTTACAGAAGACATAATAAAAGACTGGAAAAAAGGATATAAACGAGAAGCAGAATACTTACAAAACAGGCTGGATGCTTTACTTCAGGCTTTAAAACAGAGAATAGATTTCAAAGATTCCCTAATTATAATAACAAGCGATCACGGGCAACTCTTAGGAGAGGGTGACAGAATTGGCCACGGGGCATTTCTGGATGATGAGCTTATTAGGGTTCCACTGTGGATAAAATACCCCGGGCATTTTGATATTCCTAACAAGGATTTCTCGAGAGGATACATATCCCTAACCCAGTTGTATCATTTGATATCATCGTTCAGCATAAATGATGAAAACATTTTTCCCATGCCCCAAGAGGTAGTATTCTCTGAGAGTTATGGTAGCCCCAGCTATATTCCCAAAGAAAAAATCCCTAAGGGGAGTGAGCACAGAATAAAAGATGTTGAAAAATACCGCATAGCCATCCACTACACGAACTTTAAGGGCATCTTCAACGTGACTGACTGGAAGTTCGAAGAAATAATCTCATACGATCCTAAAATAGAAGTCACAGAGGACATTGTAAAGCATATGAAAAAAGAGGTTATAAAATTTCTGAAAACGGCCACCGCTGCCAGAGTCCCAAAAATCAAAATCTAAACAAACCTCTTCAGTATTCTTTTTATCCTCCTTAGATCAACTCCCAGCTTCCTTTCAACGGCAAGTAGCAGTTCGATGTCTTCTTTATCGATGCTTCTGCTGAGGAGGGCCAGAGGGATGT
>JALWSL010000044.1 GCA_027080405.1 Planctomycetaceae bacterium | reverse complement strand
GTTCCCGTCGGCTCTGAGCCAGCGATCAAATTCGGTGAACTGATCCTGTGCGCAAGGCGACTCCGGCCAGTCATTTTTCAGAATTGCTTCAGCTTGGGAACGTGCTTGCTCGGCCACGCATTCGCCGCATTTTCTGGCAATAAGCGAATCAGGATAGTGGGCCATCCAATCCAGATGCAGCCCAACGATCGCCCGGTTCCTGTTTCCGTCGGCTATCGAAATCCAGTGGGCAAGACGTTCCTGTCCGAATCCAAGTACATCGTGAAAATTGTTCGCATATTGGCGAGCGATCAGATCCCGATTTTGGGCCAACTGCATCAGCTGTCTCGTTTTTTTCGTTGGTGCTGTCGAAAGATCCTGATCCTCGACCCGGGACATGCCCCCCGGATGGGCGAGATTGATCGCTTCGTAAATCTTTCGGCTGTCGTCGATGTCGAGAGAGTCGATCACAAGCGGAACCGTCTCACAAAGCGATTGTTGATCGGGCACCGCAGCCAGAGGTGCGAGAAGCAGGACAATGCCGAGGTTGGTGTTTTTCCCTACCTGCAACTGCACCGCACGGATGGCATCCAAAATAGATTGTGAAACTCCCCTGGTATCGATTCGGGAAAGCATGAAGGCGGTGATGCGAGCCGAGCGGACAAAATCATCGTGAGTCAGATCGTCGAACGAAGCATCCGGGTGAACGTTACCGGCTTTGGGGGCTTCTGCTTCCCACAGACAAGCCATTTCGATTTGATGAACAAGCCTGGTTGTTCGGTCATTTTGCATGACGAAAAATATCGCTACGACTTCGAAAGCCGCAGCGATCTTTCAAATCGGTCCGTTTGACAGCTCTGTTATTTTTTTCGGCGTTCTTCCAATTCTTTGCGTCGGCGTTCGACTACTTCGTCCTGGATATTCTTCGGACAGCGGGCATAACGGCAAAACTCCATACTGAAGCCACCCTTTCCCTGCGTCATCGAACGCAATTCGTTGGCGTAATCGAACATGGCAGCCAGCGGAACTTCGGCAACAATGTAGCAGTTCATGCTACGAGTTTCCGATTGCGTCACAATTCCCCGTTTACTGGAAAGGTGACCGGTGATTGCCCCCTGGAATTCATCAGGTGCCTCGATATCGAGCGTCATGATCGGTTCCAGCAAGACCATTTGAGCTTCTTCTTTGAGCAGTTTTCTCAAACAGTCGAAAGCACACGTTTTGAAGGCCATTTCCGAAGAGTCGACATCATGGAAAGAACCATCCTCCAGAAACATTTCGACTCCCACCACTTCGCATTCGCAAAGCGGGCCTTTCTCCAGCGCCCGCTGGAAGCCGGCGTCGATCGAGCCGATGTATTCCTTGGGAATGCGCCCCCCCGTGATGTTGTTGTGGAACAGATAGGGTTCGTCCGAATCTTCCGGCAGAACATCCATTTTACCAACGACATGGGCGTACTGTCCGGAACCACCGGTCTGTTTCTTGTGCTTGTAATTGTATTCAACCGACCTGCTCGGAGTCTCCTTGTAGGCAACGCGCGGCTCTCCAACAACCGTATCGCATTTGTACTCCCGTTTGATGCGTTCGATATAGACATCCAGGTGGAGTTGCCCCATTCCGGCGATAATGGTCTGCCCGGTTTCTTCATCCGTCATCACGTGGAAGGTCGGGTCTTCCCTGCGGAACCGTTCCAGCGCCTTGGCCAGTTTGTCCGCTCCGTCCCTTTCAGCCGGTTCGATGGAAAGACGAATGACCGCTTCGGGGACGTAGATGTTTTCCAGGGCGTAATTCGCATCCCCCCCGCAGAAGGTATCCCCGGACGCACAATCGACGCCGACCAACGCGACAATATCACCCGCACCAGCTTCTTCCACATCTTCACGGTCGTTCGAATGCATGCGCACAATGCGACCGAAACGAACCATTTTACTGGTTCGGGCATTGCGGTACGATTCGCCCTTCTTGATCGTCCCCTGATAAATTCGTGTGTAGGTCAACTGTCCAAATTGCTCCATGACCGTTTTGAACGCCATGCAGACAAGCGGCTTGGAATCATCAGGTGTCAAAGGAACCTTGAATTGCTCCGGATCAATATGGTGATGCGTTTCCGATTCTTTTTCCGCCTTGTTCAATTGATCAACATCAATGGCGGTAATTTCGCGCTCTTTCGGGCTGGGAAGGTAGCGCACGATGGCATCGAGGAGTTCCTGCACTCCCTTGTTCTTGAAGGCTGAGCCCATCATGACAGGCGTGATGTCCTGGCGGAGAGTCGTTTCCCGGATGAGCGCGTGAATTTTCTCTTCCGGAAAATCCTGCTCTTCCAGCAGAGCTTCCATTAAATCATCATCAAACAGGGAAAGCTGTTCGAGCATGTGAGCGCGTGCTTCGTTCGCCTTCTCCTGCAACTCGGCGGGAATCTCCTTGTAGACGACATTTTCGCCTTTATCGCCCTCGAAATAGACTGCACGCATCGAGATCAGATCAACAACCCCCTCGTGCTCGCTTTCCAGACCGATCGGAATCTGCAAGGGAACCGGAGTGACGCCCAGTTTTTCCTCAATCTGCTGGACAACAGAATCCGGGTTTGCACCGGTACGGTCACACTTATTGATAAAAGCGATTCGTGGAACTTTGTACCGTTTCATCTGACGGTCGACAGTCAACGATTGTGACTGCACCCCACCAACCGAACAGAGTACGAGAACGGCTCCGTCAAGAACTCGTAATGAACGTTCTACTTCTACCGTGAAATCGACGTGCCCCGGTGTATCGATCACGTTCACGATATGATCGTTCCAGTTCACCTGGGTCGCGGCGGAGGTAATGGTAATTCCGCGCTCACGCTCAAGTTCCATGTGATCCATCACGGCACCATCTGCCCCATCCTTGACATCACCAATTTTGTAGGTTCGTCCTGAATAATACAGGATTCGCTCGGTGAGAGTCGTTTTACCCGAATCGATGTGGGCGGAAATTCCAATGTTTCGTACTTTGTCGAGGTTTTTCATGATACCGTAAACGAAAATGCACTTTAGGTGACAACAATCAGGACGCCGAGAGCCTGAAAAAAGGGTTCGATGCCGCGTCGGCAGGAGGAACCATCAACCGATCATTCCCTATTCGCGGCATTCCAAAAGCGGAAGTTTCAATGAATCTCAAGAAGATATGATCGAACTATCTTCGACCCGATACTACTTAATCGCAGGATGGTAACGATGAACCCGTGATAAGAAAAGGGGAAAACCGGGCATTTCAAGGGAGAATTTGGCGTAAAAAGACCTCAAACGACCGTTTTTTATCGTACACCCGACCAAATGTTCATAAATTGTTCAAAAACAGCGGTCTGGTAAGCCGATTTCGCGAAGTTTCATGAAAATCGCTCTCGAGGACAAGTCGCCTACTTGCCGAAGATGCTTTCGACATTTCCACGTAAAACTCGTTTCCCCAGTTCCAGGGCTCTTTGTTCCGGCCAGCCATTGGCGATCACAAAATCTTCCGCCAGGACTTTGGCCAGGATTTTTCGATACATGCGGAATTTGGGGAGCGCAAACTCCAGTTTGTACATATCACTGTAATATCCTACATATTTCGACTGCGGAATCGCGGTCAATCGACTTCTGCAGTCATGTTCAATGTAGGCTGGCGTGTTGGAATACCACCAGTGCCCATTGGCGATCACGTTCGGGAAGATCCAGGCATAGCTGACCAACTCCTGATTGCTGGTGTGTGTCAGCACCGAGATGGGAAAGGTGACAGCCGGGAAACTATTGAACAACTGTTTATACTGCATCAGCGAGGTTCGTTTATCGTATAGATCCTGTCCCTGAAAGACGCCCGCCTCATACACTTTCCGGTTGACTCCGATCATCAGATCGAACGGGAGTTTGAATGCTTCGCAGTTTTTCGCCAGTTCCCAGAAGATAAATCGGGAAAGAGTGGCAATCTCGTCAGCAGCAAGTGACTCATTGGAATTGAGCCTTGTCCAGAGGGAGGTGATGGAGTTGGCGGTAATCGGAGCAGGCGAAAAATCGGGGGGCAGGGAAATGGCGCAAGCCCGAGCGTTGTTTTTGGTGAAATGCGTAAACAGATCGGAAATGGCAGCTTGTAATTGTTCGACCGTTCCAATCTCCCGATCGGTTGCTCGAGCCAGTCGATCACGCACGCCGGAGTCCGTCAGGTGGAAAACGAGATCATCGGTTCGCAGACAGGGGATATAGAAAGATGTGTCGAACCCGGTGAGGGGATCATCGAAATCGTTTGTCAGATAAACCTGATCGAGTTGGGACTTTTGGAGCACCTGCTGTTCCCAATTTGCATCGGCCATTTTCGCCTCAGCCGCATCGTACAGAGACTCCCAGTTTTCGATGGTGATGCGATCCTCCTGAAAGTCGAAGAACTCTCTGCACATCACCAGCAGCCATTGATATTGAGCCGTATTTTCCAGCAGGGCCAGTTGCGGGACGAGGGCGGCTACCTTCTCCCTGGGTGAAATTCCGTCCGCCTCGATGGCCGATTTGGGCAAACCGGCTGAGTGCGCCAGTTCCGTATAGTAATGGTATCCCAGAATATCAGCCAAGGTTTCAGAGGCAGCTGAATGCGGGTTGATATGTGTGTGGGGATCAATCAGTGGAATCTGTTCCAATTCCTGGAAGAGGCTTTCTGTCAGATTGGTGCTCATGCGTGGGGTCTTTCACTCGGTGTGCCATTGATCGTCATTTTTATTGTTCATCCTGCGATCTGGATTCAGCTTGACAGTCAACATCAGTTTCGATTCTTCGTTCAGCTTCGCGATTGAATCACAAGAAGGAGATGATTCCCATGCTGGTGATGGATGCTTTTTTAGTATAACGGGTTCTTGATGTAGTGGCTTACGATCCTCTCGAGAATTCGCTATCCGCCGTGATTATCCCGAGTGCGGTGCCGTGTGTAAAGAGATTTCGCACCTGGCCCATTGACCGAAATTCTCTTCCACTCCCACACAAATCGATTTCAGCTTGTGATCGATTGTGGCGAGCTTCTCTTTTCTCAAACGATTCGCGATCCAGAAGGCGATCTCCTCGGCGGTGGTGTTGATGACCGGTAGCAGTATGCAGTCCTCAGCAGGAAAAACCCAGCGTCTGTTTTCAAAACGGACTTCCACTTCATTTTGGGTGGTGGTGACATGAATCGCCTGATGCAGCGTAGGCAGCAGCATGCGGTGATCCAATTCATCGACGATTTTTTGTGTCGCATCGCGCAGGGCGATAAAATCGAATACATATCGATTTTCATCCAACGGGCCGGCAACTTCCACCGCAACACGCCAGTTATGGCCGTGCAATCGTTCGCAGATATTCCCATTGAAGGTGATGAAGTGGGCCGCACTGAAAACAAGGTGGTCTTTCGTTACTTGAACGCGGTAGGATGCTTCATCGGGCATAGTCGGTTCTTTCTGGATCATCAAGACACACCAGTCGGGCCACACCAGTTGGGCAAAGTTGGGCAAACAGCCCCGTTTGATTCTCCGTCGTTTTCCTGTTCTCGGTTTCGTGCCTGTTGCCAATCAGGTATGATATCAATTCAGCAGGCCCAATGACAGCTTCACTGACAGCTTTCCAGTTGCGAATGTTCCTCGGCTCAGTAAGGAAATATCTATGTGCTTCACAAAACGGAATGCAGCAATACTGACGGGGGCAGCCTGGCTGGCTTCAGTGTTGGTCTTTCTGACGGGGCAGAGTTTTGCCCAGTCCCCTGCGAAGCCGATTTCATCGAAAGAATCATTGAAAGAAACACAGGCCGGAAAAAAGGAAGGTTTGCCCAAAGCGTCCAAAGAACTCCCTGAAGTGACTCTGAACGAGAAACTTGATCCGAACGCGATTCAGGCAGCCTGTAAAAATGGGATCGCTTTCCTGCTGAAAGACCAAAACAAAAATGGTTCGTGGGGATCACCGACGCGTACAAAGGGTCTGAATATTTACGCTCCGGTGCCGGGTGCGCATCACGCTTTCGGCATTGCAACGACATCGCTTTGCATCAGTGCCCTGATTGAATGGGAAACAGAATTTCCTGAAAGCACGGCAGCCATCAATCGTGCTGAGGAATGGCTCCTCGAAAAATTGCCTTACCTTCGGCGAGCCAATGAAACGGCCATTTACAATGTCTGGGGGCATGCCTATTCGTTGCAGGCGTTGGCCAAAATGTATCGACGACATCAGGGAGACAAAGCCCTGCAATCACGCATCGAGGAATTGATCGAGCAGCAGTTCGACATGCTGACCCGTTACGAATCGGTAGATGGGGGTTGGGGCTATTACGATTTTCGCCTGGGCACAAAAAGACCGGCGAGCAGTTCGATCAGCTTCGTTGATGCGACCGTTCTGGTTGCCTTTCATGATGTCCAGCAGCTCGGGTTTGACCCTCCACGGGATGTTACCAAACGGGCAATCGCAGCGATCCATCGCCAACAGAAAAAAGATTTCAGTTACTTTTACGGGGAGTACCTGAAGAACCGGCCGATGCATCCGGTCAACAGACCCGGAGGAAGCTTGGGACGCTCGCAAGCTTGCAACGTCGCTTTGAGAATGTGGGGCAGTAAAGAGATTACCGATCAGGTGATCGAAACATGGCTCAAGCGATTGGTTCTCAGAAATGGTTGGCTCGATATTGGCCGCAAGCGTCCGATACCGCATGAATCGTGGTTTTCGGTCGCTGGCTACTTTTACTACTACGGCCATTACTACGCCGCGTTATGCATCGAAGAAATTCCCGATGGCAATCGTCTGCCGTATCAGGCGGCCATTGCGAAACTTTTGCTGGATCGGCAAGAAAAAGATGGCTCCTGGTGGGACTACCCGTTGTACGACTACCACCAACCGTACGGCACGGCGTTTTCACTGATGACCCTTAAACGCTGCCTGCCGGAAAAAGGCGGTCGGGAAAATGATGCGAAGTGAGCACCTTTTGCAGGCTGAGTTCCTGTCACCGCCGATGCCCCGCCCCCGGCAATCATGCTGAGTGTGTGGTGGGACTTTCAGCAAAGAGGGCAACCTTCAGAAAGCGAAACTGGCTGTGCGTGAAATGCCCGTAAGATAAAAGCGAGTCGGGGCGACACGAGTTGAACGTGCGACCTCCTGCTCCCAAAGCAGGCGCTCTACCAAGCTGAGCTACGCCCCGTTGAAGTCCGCAAAGTGTAAGATATGCTTCACTATTTGTAAACAGCACCGAATTCGAAAATTTGAGCACTTTCTGCAAAATGGGCTACATCCACTCCCTTTCGTTTTTTGCAGATTGCTCAAAAATGAATTTCACCAACGCTATCCAACTTGATTGACATCCGAAGATGTGTTCAGGTTCGCAGATGATTTGCGCGGCGGGGGCGGGTTTGGGATACGTTTCACGTGAAACGTATCAACTGGGAGAATGCTGTTTGATCAAAGAGAGCCAAAATTTATTTGCTTCATTCATTTTGTGACCTATGCTTTGGGTGTGCGGAGAGGTTTTCTGCTTCGGCGGTGAACCTGCTCCGATCGGGATAAAACGGTCGTACGGGCCGGCATGAAATTCAGTGTGGCAAGAAGAGCTTTGAGCTTTGAGGGGATCTTGCCACGCTGTTTTCTGCTGCGCGGTTGCTCGCGGTGGCTGCTTGCCATGAAAACAGTGGTTACTTGTTATGAAAACGTCTGTTCTGATTTCGCTTTCGAACGGTCAGGCCTTGCAAGCAGAACGGCGCAAGCCGCCTGGTAATGATCACGTTTGATGATGATCAAGCGACAACAGAAATACTGGAGGGCTGGCGCCCTGCCGCTTTCATTGATGTTGCTGAACATTATTGTTACCGGGCTTCGAGAACCGCTATTCTTTCCGGTGACAGTCCTTCCAATATTCTTATGCTTTTTTTGCTGCATGGTTCATATTTTTTTCTCGTGGTGATAATATCCTCCCACTTTTGCACGGTAGTATGAAAACTGTTTTCGGAGATATTTTCTCAGGCCGGAAAGCCTGAATGATGGAATAGCCAATGAAACTGGGCATCTTTGGCGGGACATTCGATCCGGTTCATTACGGACATTTAATCCTGGCGGAAACGGCCCGTGAGGCTTGCCGGTTGGATGAGGTTCGTTTTCTGCCAGCCTATTCGCCGCCTCACAAACGGGACCAGTCCATTTCGACAGGAAAGCATCGGGTCGAAATGCTCGAATTGGCAACGGCCGGGTATCCGGAATTTGTGGTTGATCAACGTGAACTGAACCGGCAGGGAACCAGCTTCACTGTCGAAACTCTTGCTGAAATAACAGAGCAGCTTCCGGAAGCGGAGTTGCATTTCCTGATGGGGGCCGATTCGCTGATCGATCTGCCGAACTGGAAACAACCGCAGCGAATTGCACAACTGGCGAAAATTGTCGCCGTGAATCGAGATAGCAACTCCAGTGAAGACCTGCGAGAAGCCGTGAACAATCTGCCGGATGTGATCCAGGGTTCCGTGGAGATTGTGGAAATGCCGCAGATCGGGATTTCCGCCCGTGACCTGCGTTTACGAATTTCCGAAAAACGCTCCATCCGTTTCCTTACACCTCGTGCGGTAGAACGGTATATTCAGGAACATGGTCTTTATCGGGCCTTGTAATCTTGCGCAGATTGCGACGAAACGCACACTCTGAGACCGTTTTTTCTTTACCGCAGAGAACGCAGAGGGTCGCAGAGGAAGAGATGGAAATCAATAAAATTACGGGAGAAATTGTTGATGCTGCGATGAAGGTACATTCTGTTTTGGGGCCTGGCTTGCTCGAATCTACCTACGAAATTTGCTTGGCTCACGAACTTCGTTGCCGAGGCCTTCAATCAGGAAGGCAGGTGTCACTACCAATTCAATACAACGAGATCGTATTGGATGCCGGTTATCGTATTGATTTACTGGTTGCCCAATCGGTTATTGTTGAGTTGAAATCGGTGGAAAAAATGATTCCACTGTACGATGCACAGCTCCTCGCGTATCTGAAGTTGAGTAAAATCCAGGTTGGTTTTTTGATCAACTTTAATGTGACGAGGCTTAAGGATGGCATAAAGCGAATGGTCAATAATTTCCCGGAATAAACGTCTGCGGAGCTCTGTTTTACTGACGGTTAAAGTTTACAAACGGTACGAAAACTTTTGAAAATCTCAGTTTGGTTACGACGGTCAAAACAAACCAGCCGTACTGGGCCCTCCGTGGTAAACCAAACTTTTTGTTCAATGAATCTCAATCTCTCATGAAAAAAATTTCCCACTTCATTTTAAT
>JALWSL010000043.1 GCA_027080405.1 Planctomycetaceae bacterium | reverse complement strand
CATTCTGTTGATGACTGTTTCCAATACCAGGTCGACTTCTTCCCCCAACGGATCGAGCAGATCGATGAATAAATCAAACAGCCGCTGTGATGTCTGGGCAGCAATGATGACCGGAATTTCAACGCCCGTTTCCGAATCGTAATAGCTGTCTTTGCGGTAACCGGCACTTGGAACAACATCCAGATCGTAAGAGGGACGAATGGCGTCAGTCAGTCTGAAACTGCCATACTGGGCAATGCTCAAGTGATGCTCCAACTGTTCTTCACTGAGATGATCGAACCCGCTTTTTTGGGAGCCGAACGAACCTTCGCCACGTCTGTTTTTGATAATTTTTTTCAGGAAACCCATAATCATCCATTCTTTCGTCGATTTTTCGATTCCCCCGCCGTCTGCCAGTGGTTGAGAGAGAAGAACCGATCTTGATCTTTCCATTCCGCAGTGATCTTCACTTAACGGAACAAGGCGTAACAAGCCATCAACAACATGATTGTCATCCACAGATCTCCCTGTATGTCTTATAGATAAAGCGACACAAAATGTTACGGCAGCCAAAACAGACCAACCATTCAAAGAGATCCATTACATTGAAAACTAGATCACGAATTCATTTCATGTCGCGTTGGAATCACCAACTCGCGGGACAATTTCTCGATCCCGGAATTTAATACGAAATCTCCTTCCAATCGGTCCAACCGCTTCAATTCGACCCCATCCTGCTCCTGCAGAGAGATGCCCTACAAAAGTTTTCCAACCGGGATCCCGGAGGACTGATCAATTAAACCTAGCACATCCGCGACCAGTCATGGGAAAAACATGGCAACTTCAACCACTTTCACCACTTGGAGTTGCGCAATTTTGCGGATCATGGAATCAAGGCAATTTCGAAAAGGCCGGCAATATATTCCGGTTGGAAAAACCAGGCAGGATTCCTGCAAACAGGCGGACAGGAAAAGCCCCCTGACAGTTTCTACTGAATCGATTCCTTAAAAAAGCATCTGATCATTCGCTTTTCTGCTCAACTCGCCACTTTCGGCAGTTGCAGGAAAGATCATCCCTGTTTGAAATTCCTGCAACGCCTTCCCTGCAATAAATACCCGCATCTTGCAATAATGACATTTTAACCCACTGATTAATTCACTGAACGATCCCGTTTCGGATGACGAATTGATGATCATATTTTCAATTCGTATGCTCCTGCCCTATTGGGACGCCGCCGGGTTGATCGTTGAAATAGACACCATCTGAAAGAAACCGATGAATTTTTCGAATGAGAACCTGTCGGAATCCTCCGCGCTTCTTCTTGAAAATTCCGAGCAGACAAAGGCTCGGAGAATTCAGATGCTGAAGGAATTCGGATTTGATGATTTGCCGATGGCCGCGCGACGGTTGGCGGAAATTTGCGAGAACGAGGAACAGCGAAACGTTCTGCGCTCCTGTCTGGCGACGCTACTCTATTCTCTTTCGGAGTCGGCCAATCCGGATCAGTCGCTATTGAACTTTGAACGCTATATTCAGCGTTACAGCAGTTATGAACCGAAATCAACCAGTGTTATCCTGTCAGATCATCCGGAAATCCGGGATTCGTTTGAATACACCCGATTGGAACTGTTCCATTTCCTGGCTGAAAATCCGCGCGCGGTCGAAATTCTCATGCGTCTGTTTGTCGGCAGTCAGTTCCTGACGGAAATCCTGCTCCGTAACCCCAATTATCTGGAGGTACTGACCCGCCACAAACGTTTGGGCGATTTCAAAAGTCGGGAAGAATTTGCCGCGGAAGCAATCGGTCACGCTTCACAAGCAGAAGATTTCGATTCTCGCATCAGTCTGCTGAGGCATTATCAGCACTGGGAGCTTTTGAGAATTGGGGCCTGCGATTCTTTCGGACTGATGGACTTCAAGGGAGTTACCTTGCAACTCTCCCTGCTGGCTGATGCCCTGACACAGGCTTGCCTGCATTTTGCTGCAGAAAAGGAAGGAATTGATCCTGCCGGTTTTACTGTTCTTGCATTCGGGAAACTGGGTGGTGAAGAACTGAACTACAGCTCCGATATTGACCTGGTTTTTCTGGCGAAAGAGGAAGCAAGCCGCTATTGGGCACTCGGGCAGAGTTTGATTGACGCCATGTCGAAATCAACCGCGGAGGGTTTTATGTACCGGGTTGATATGCGACTCAGGCCCTGGGGGAAATCGGGAGCCCTGGTCTGTTCGGTCGATTCATATATCGACTACCTGAAAAAACATGGCATGCTTTGGGAAAAACAGGCTCTGTTGAAAGCTCGCCCCATAGCAGGAG
>JALWSL010000042.1 GCA_027080405.1 Planctomycetaceae bacterium | reverse complement strand
GTCGTCATTCCCGATAAATCCTCCTGCAGAACCTGCCCAAGTTTCAGAAAAAAACGCTCCTTCTCGGCGGAAGAAATCTGCGCGAAGAAATGACGATACAAAGCGGGCAAACGACTCGATGTCGTCTGCAAATATTCCTGATGATCGGGATGGACAACTGGAATATCGGCTCCCAATTCTGTGAACCGAACTGTCGCAAGACAGAGTTTTTCACTCTCTTTTTTATTGACCAGCGCTTCAATTTCGGATGCCAACAATCTGGCCTTCTGTTGCGGCGTTGTTACCAATTTTTCGATTTCAGCAAACAGCTCCCTTTGAACTTGATCACTGTTGTCCACCTGATTGCTATTGTTCAACTGTCGATAGAGAATCTCTCTGAAAATATCCCGTGTCCGACTACGTTCTGTTGAGGATGAAGCCGGAAGCTTCGCTGCCTCCCGGATTCGTTCGAGTGCCTCTTTTTCATTCCCGAGAATAATTTCCGCCTGGACCAACTGTTGAAGCTGTCGTTCCGGCAGCACCCCGGCCTGTCCACCCAACTGGCGGGAAACGGAACCAGCTTGCTGAAAACTGACAACCTGGCCGATCCCTACCGATATAATTCGATCCTGGCAAACAATCAGATTCCCGAGCGGGTAGGGAAATTTTCTCTCTGACCTATTTTTGCTTTGACCTGTCCCGTCCTCAAAACGAGTATCAGCAACGGGCTTGAGAGGCAGGGCATTTCTGACCAATTTTCCGTTCGCCAGATTGATCACCTCCATTCTTCCCCTGAGGATCCCCGAGTTTGTGACCACCAGATTCGAGTTCGGCAACAGTTCTTCGGAATCTACCGGGAGCAGAAAGACATCTCCAACCTGAACCCCATGCCCGGAGACAATGCCGGTTTCCGTCTTCCAGATTTCTTCTCCATTTTCGGGATCCAACGCCCGGCAGGATCGCGTGGCAACACAAAGCAGAAGATTTCTGTTCCCATCACGACGGTTATGTCCAACCGTCACCGCGGCAATGTATTGCGCATCTTCGCGCAAACAACTCCAGAGTAACCTGCCGGTTTCAATATCGCAGCATTGGATTCTCCTGGAACGATCAGGTAACACGATGACCCGTCCATCCACTGAAACGGGTATGTTCATCACACCCGCATGGGAGTATCTTGTCGATTGCGTGTAGGTCCATCGTCCGGAATCCTGACGACTGTCTTCGTCTGCATAGGAATAGAGCCAACGGAGATGGCCGCTGACAGAATCCATCGCAATCAAGTTACCATTGCCATTATCGCAAATTATTGTTCCATCGACACAAACAGGAATGCTTGCACGTGTTGCCCGGGAAATATCATACTCCAGAGGCCTGTCTGCGTAGCTGATCGGCTGTGACCACAGGACCTTTCCGGTTGCCGGATCCAGAGCTGTCAGGGAAACAAGGCTATGACGCTCGCTGATGATATAGGCCCGTTGGGAGGAGAGCGTTGGGGGCCCCAGAAAATAATGCCCCGAAAGAAGGTGATCCCGTCCAGTCCCGTTTTCTCCCACACGCCAACCGGAACGGTCAATCGTCCAACGCACGAGCGGAGTATCGGAATCGTTCAGCAAAGAGAGGGCGACGAGTCGATTGGTCAGATATTCGTCGTAAAATTGCTCCTCTTCCCGGCCGTTGGGGCCAACTCGCGATTCCAACGAAGCCATCTGGATTTCATTTACCTGCCGGACTCTTTGCACGGAGTCGATCAGGAATGCTGTTTCATCGTTCGCCGTCAAAGCCCCCATGACAGAATTGCCAAGATGGAGTCTTTCGATGCTGGGATGATTGCTATTGATTCCGGTATAGGGGTCAACACCCGTTTCCAAAGCTGTTGAAATTGGACAGGGACTTTCGAATTTCCAGAGGGTTTCTGCGTCTGTCTGCTCACCGGAGCGAGGAATACGAATCGCTCGAATTGAATCGAAATCACGAAAGAGTAGCAGGTCATTCACGACGACGGCGAACTGGGATGCAATTTCGGGAAAAAGATGTTCCCGTTGCAAGGAAG
The DNA here is from genome assembly GCA_027080405.1 of Planctomycetaceae bacterium. Classification (GTDB taxonomy): domain Bacteria; phylum Planctomycetota; class Planctomycetia; order Planctomycetales; family Planctomycetaceae; genus Rubinisphaera. The sequence goes on along the minus strand of JALWSL010000042.1, from coordinate 262 downwards.
ACCATTTTTGCAATGATGATCTTATTGCGTTTGGCCGATCATCGGGAGTCCCGCCTGTGCGCATCGCCGCTTTCGCGTAGAGCCATTCCGGCTCAAGCATGGGAGGTGTATCATCAGCGAACTGGTTCGTCCTGACGGTTTGCCTCGGCTGTTTCCAGTTTCGTCGGGGAGTGACCTGTTGGCGTTCAAGATGATCAACAAGCTTTTGCGAAACGAGAGACAATTCGTCAACCAGGTCGGCCCTGAAAAGACCGGATTCAAG
>JALWSL010000041.1 GCA_027080405.1 Planctomycetaceae bacterium | reverse complement strand
CCTTCGCTTCAACCGGGGGGAGTTTGCCGGGCAACTTTCCCTGCTCATCCAACTGGTGCCAAATCGGAAACGGTTCCCCCCAGTATCGTTGACGGGAAAAGAGCCAGTCACGCAAACGGAAATTGACCGCCTGTTTGCCCAAGCCGTTTTCTTCCAGCCAGGCTGTGATTTTCTTTTTGAATTCATTGGTGGGAGTCCCGTTGTATTCGCCGGAATTGATTGCGGTTCCCTCTCCCGTGAAACCGGTCGCGGGCGTTTTGTCGTCGTTCGGTTGGACGACTTCAATCACCGGCAAGCCGAATGTTTGCGCGAATTCGAGATCCCGTTCATCGTGAGCCGGAACCGCCATGATCGCCCCCGTGCCATAGCTGAGCAAAACGTAATCGGCGATCCAGATCGGAACTTCTTTCCCATTGACCGGATTGTAGGCGTAGCTTCCGGTGAACACACCTGTTTTTTCTTTCGCCAAATCGGTTCGGTCCAGGTCGCTTTTGGCAGCCGTTTTTTGAATGTACTGCTCGACAGCTTCTTTCTGTTCGGGGCTCGTCAATCGCGAAACAAACGGATGTTCCGGAGCGATCACCATATACGTTGCCCCAAACAGCGTGTCGGGACGGGTCGTGTAAACGCGCAACACGGCATCATCAGCGCGTTTCGGGAATCCCTGTTTCGAGCGATCCGTTTTCCAATCCTCAAAACTGATTCCCGAACGGTCGTCTTTAATCAGGAAATCAACTTCTGCGCCCAGGCTTTTGCCGATCCAGTTACGCTGCAACTGTTTGACCGATTCGGGCCAGTCGAGATCTTCCAGTTCCGTGAGCAATCGCTGGGCATAAGAGGTGATGCGCAGCATCCATTGACGCAAATTTCTGCGTTCGACCGGATGGTTGCCCCGGTCGCTTCTCCCTTCCGCGTTGACTTCTTCATTCGCCAGAACGGTTCCCAGTTTCGGGCACCAGTTCACGGGAGCTTCCAACTGGTACGCCAGACGATGCTCATCCTGATATTGACGCACCGCGTCTTCCCCTTCCGCCTGAATTTCCTCAGGAATCGGAAGTTCATCGATCGGGCGCCCTTTGCCGACTCGCTGTTTGCCATCCGGGCCGGTCCAGGTGAAATCGGGATCGTACCAACTGTCGAACAGTTGCAGAAAAATCCACTGTGTCCAGCGGACGTAATCTTCGTCGGTGGTCGAGACCTCGCGTGACCAGTCGTAACTGAAGCCGAGCTGTTTCAGTTGCCTGCGGAAGTTGTCAATATTCTTGTACGTCGTTTCGCGAGGGTGTGTTCCGGTTTCGATGGCGTGTTGTTCCGCGGGAAGCCCGAACGCATCCCACCCCATCGGATGCAGTACATGCTTGCCCTGCATTCTGGCATAACGGGAAACGATATCGGTCGCGGTGTACCCTTCCGGATGCCCGACATGCAACCCACTCCCCGAAGGATACGGGAACATATCGAGCACATACATTTTGCCCGTCGAATTTTCGGGCGGCTGTTCAGGCGTTTCAAAAGTACGGTTCTTTTCCCAGAAGGCTTGCCATTTGGGTTCAATAGTTTTCGGATTATAACGAGGCATAATTGTTCAATGTGAGTAGCCGTGGCGGCGTGGAAGTAGGATGGAAAACATTCTCTGCCAATCAGGCTACAGTCTATTAAGCAGACACAGGTTTGCCAACAGAGACGCCTTCCCTGATTGCAGAACCTGGCTACAAAACCTGACTGCAAAAGCAGAACAAAGGTTCGTCCGAGGCAAACGACTATCGAGAATAACCGGAAGGGCCAGCCGTACGGAAGAACGAGAGCGTTTCATTCAAGAAGTGTGACGTGGAAAGGTGTGGGATGAGCGACCGGACAACAGGCTATTTCCCGTCTTTCCAGATCGATTCCAGTTCATACACTTCCAGATTGATCAGTTCCGCTTCTTCGCCTTCTGAAAAGACCTTGATCGAGCGAATATCACCATGATGTTTCCGAGGCGAGGTAATCACGACCCGTCCCCGGTTGCCGCAAACTTCCATCATGGGGCGATCCACCAGAATCTGCATCGTAACGATCCCGTGCTCCGGTTTCAGGTCTGCACCATTCAGTTTTTTCCCGTTCACATCGTAGGCGACAATATCGCCGCCGATATCCAGACCAACCCGTTTCGCCTGACCTGGCCTGAAGGTGGCGCGGATATCAAACAGGCTGCCCGAAACATCGACTGTTACCGGGGAAGTTGGGGTCAGTTTTCGGGTATTGAGTGAGTGTTTTTTCCGGTGGATTTTTTCGATTTCCCTGATCGGCCTGGCAAACAG
>JALWSL010000040.1 GCA_027080405.1 Planctomycetaceae bacterium | reverse complement strand
TTTCTACTCTACTCGCTCAGGAAAATTAAAAGGGCTCTTGGAGGCATGGCAACATCTTGAATACGGTTCATCTTGCGAAAAGGCCGTATCTATGGCGCCAGAATATGCGTCAATAATTCGTGGCATTTTAGGCGAGGCTTCATGTCGTAGTGCAATTATAAAATTTATTGCCAACGGAAAGCCGTCGCAAGTTCTTGATGTCCCGCTGAGTCTGTTTGATTCTGTCTGCAAGTTGTTCCATCCGCTTGATAATTGGCTGGAGACGTTGGGTTCGCAGACTGAGCTCTTCCGAAAGTGTTGCCATCTTTCGCCGGCGGTTGACCATTCGCTCCAATGCGGCCTGTTTCTCCTGTTTCGTAGAATCGGGAGAAACACGAATCTGAAAATCCTGCTGATTCAGGGTGATGAGATGACGGAGCAATTTCAGATTCGGCTCCATCCTTCCGAGAATCTGTTCCTTTCGGGCATTTTCCGTTTCGGATGTTCGCAGGGTTCTCTCGAAGGGAAGCTCGCCCGAATGGACTTTTTCAAGCATCTCCACAATTTTATTCAGCGCATAATCGGACTCAACCGCGGTGCGGCGAAATCTTTTTCTGGTGACTTCAATCTGTTTTGCCAGGAAGATTTCGTCTGCTCGTGTCAGCAGCGGAATTGACCCCATTTGGGAAAGATACATGCGGATCGGGTCACGGGAAGAAACAGGTGTTTCCGGCCCGATCAGTGTCCTGGCGATCTGCTCTGCGTTGTTGTCCTGTTCAGTGTCCCCCTTGGCAGCCTGTTCCTCCTCGTACCCGTCACGTTCGGCGGGAGCATCAATCAGGTTGATGGAAAGTTCGTCCAACGCCAGCACAATCTGGTCGATCAGTCTGGGATCTCCCCCTTCGTCCGGCAGGTATTTGTCCATCCGTTGAAAACTCAGATACCCATCCTTCAATGCGGCATCCATTAACGGCTGTATTGATTCGCTAAATCGAATCACTGTAGACTCCCTTACTTGAAAAAAAGGCCCAAAAAAGCGTTACTCCGAAACGCCAGTGAAAAAACGAAAAGTCTGGTATGAACTTTTTCTGAAAGAAGTTTTCCACAATGCCATCGATTACTCAGGAATACAAGTCACCTTGTGGATAGAGATGATTAATTCCGTTAAAAATTTCCGGCACTGTCTTCTCTGAGCCGGAGTGATTGGAACGTGCTTTACGTTCGTGCAATTCCGGCAGTAGAATCTCCGGGGAAAAGACGTGCAGCAACCGGGAGAATGAAACGATTCGGTCCAGTTGTTGAATTGCGGGCGCAGCTCGGCTCGGCAGAAAGACAGTCCCTGTCACTAATCATCGCAGAAAGATTCCTCTCATCATGAGAATCGTATCTCAGGAGCGATATCTGTCTGGAGATGCACAACCAGAACTGGCAATCTCGAACAGATACAGGCAGAAGTGATTCCGCAAAACCAACTCTCCACCTTCCTGACTATTCCGGATCATGCTACCAGAAGATTTCTGTTCGTCCATAAAAAAAAATAGTAATCCGGAAAAATCCCCAAAGTTCCTTTGTCTCAAAATTCGCATCAAAGAATTTGATTGTGATGATTGAGCCTTGTTGAGGGAACAGCAGGTTGAGACACTTGTTTCCCGCGAGAAAAAGGGGGAAAAGGGTGAGATCAGGTTGGAAAGGATCGCTTGATTGGCAGCGGAGTTTTTTTATCCGTCAATCCGTATTTTTGTTGATCGATCTCGAATCGGGAAGATGTTCGACGTACAATGCACCAGGATGTTGTGAGGGTGTTGGGACGAAAAAACTTCAAGGAGACAGCTGATGGGTAATAATGGGAGAGCGAGTTTGGCTGCTCGAACCGGTGTATTGTTTTGCCTGTTGTTACAGGGACTCTACCTGTGGCCGGCGTGTGGATTCGCTGCAGAACCCCGTCTCGGGCCGGATGCTCAAATGCTGAAGCAGATGCGTCAACGGGGTATCGAGTATCTGAAAGCACATCAGAATCGGGATGGGAGTTGGAGTTCTCCCAAAGTGCTGGGCTTCACGGCGTTGGCGGCGACCGCGTTGATTGAAAACGGTATCTCGCCGGATGACCCGACGATCGTTCGGGCTGTCGATTATCTCTTGCAATTCAAACAGGAAAACGGGGGCATTTATCACCCCGAAACGCTGCATCGCAATTATGAAACGTCCATCATTTTAATGGCGTTGGTGGAGGTGAACCGGGACGACAAATATAAAACGGAAATCGCGAACGCACAGAAGTTTCTGAAGGAACTCCAGTGGGATCAGGGCGAAGGACTGAAAGAGGG
>JALWSL010000039.1 GCA_027080405.1 Planctomycetaceae bacterium | reverse complement strand
GGCGGGCGCGAGCATGACCAAGAGCACCGCCACCATGCACGGCCCGGTGGGCAGCGCCATCACAAAAGAGACGTAATAGCCGAGCAGCGCGGCGATGATGGCCGAGATGACGGCGATGATGAAGACGTAACCGATACGATTCCGTGCCCGGAATGTGGAGCCGATATTTACGAAGACGCCGAGGCTTGTCCATATTGCGGCGATTATATCTATTTCGGTGCACGAGGGAGTAACGGACGCGGCTGGTGGACGTTCGGCGGTGCACTCGATGAATGGGCTCCCTTTTGGGTCTTTCTGGCGGTAGCAGGGGTAATGGCCGTTATTTTTTCGCTGATGATGTTGTAAAGATTCAGCGAAAACAATGGCGAGGCAATTTTCTTCCCTGTAAAATAATAGCGGACTGTAGGTCGGATTCATCGCGTGACGGCATTACAATACAGCAAGGGTTGAATCGGCCTGTTTATGGAAACAATCGAGATGGATAATCACTCACTGCAACCTGTTCTTTTCAAGTTCCATTGGCTGAACGAGAATGGTCAGCCGACTTCGATGATGCGGAAGAAAGGGCGATTCGAGGGAGAGACGCTAACGCTCGAACAGAGCGATATTCCCGTGGTTGTGATTGTTGAATCGGTCGTGCGAGATAGCATCATGGCTATCACGGCGCTTGCAGCTGATGAGCAGCAGGAGTTTGTCACGCTGCTGATAAAACTGACCTCAAAAAGAATGGCCGAGACACTCAAAAAGAGGATTGATCTGGCTCGCAGCGCAGCCTGGGCCCAACAGCATCGCGAAGATCTCGAATCAAAAGGACTGGGGCACACGTTCAGACAGGAAAAATGCCCGCGTTGTACGGCGACGCTCATTCTGAGCGACATGCCCGAATCGCCCCAGTTGTATTGTCACTTTTGCGATTCACTTTCAACCATAGATCCGGCAGCAGAGCCGATTCCGCAGGAACGTGAACTGCGCATCTGCGAAGAGTGTGGCATGTACACCAAACCGCAGAAATTCACCATCTTCTATTTCTATTTTCTGCTTGTTGTCTACGGATTTTTTTCCCGGCCTACCTGGCGTTGTCCTCCCTGTATGAGGGGGGAAGCCTGGAAAATGTTTTTTGGGAATCTGATCTTTGTGCTCGGTGTGCCAACGGCGATCTGGCAATTGGTTCGCTCTTACGGCGGCTCTTCGGTTGGGGGACCATTCAAGGGGCTCGATACCGGAAATATCAAAGCCCGTAAAGGCGATCTGGCGGGGGCACTCGAAAGTTACCGATCTATTCTCGAGAACGTTCCCGTTTCAGCCGGAGTGAAATACAACCTGGGAATGGCCTTGTTGGCACAGGGAAATCTGGAAAAAGCAGCTGATACTTTTGAACTCGCCCTGCAGGACTGCACCAATTACTCTCCCGCTTACGGACAACTGCACAACCTCTTGCAGAAACTGGGAGAGACCGACAGGCTGATCGAACTGGAAAAAATGTGGTCAACCGATACCGACGCCGATCCCGAGCAGGAGCGGGACGACCAATGACAGGAACCTTGGTGCTTGCAAAACGGCGATCAGTGAATTCGGCGCAGAGGGCGTTCTTAACAAAATCCTAATATAAGACCATTAGATTGCCGGTCGTTCCCCGATGTGACTGAAATACCATGCGTGAGAGCTTACTGGTACTGGTGATGAATCTGATTCCTGCTGAAATCGCAGAATTGTGACAGAATAATTGGCCATTGTAATTCCCGGCACGACTGGTCTGTTTTGATGGCCATCACCAGGCAGATATTGTTCCGAACTGTGGAGTCGTTCGTAAACTTTTTACTGTTGGCAGTACAAACAACTCGTTCGCGCTGCGATGACACCTGATGGCATCTATTGAATGAGGCGATGGAATGAACAGAAAAATTGTCGTTGTTGAAGATGAAATCGACATACGGGAATTGATTGCCCACAATCTGAGCCGGGATGGATTCGAAGTAGAGACGGCCCTGGACGGTGAAGCGGCCGTTCATTTGATCCGCCAGACTCTCCCTGATCTGGTTCTGCTTGATCTGATGATCCCCAAGCTGGATGGGCTGGAAGTTTGTAAATCATTGAGAAACGACGAAGCCACCTCGAACATTCCCATTATTATGGTCACGGCCAAGGGAGAAGAAAGCGATATTGTACTGGGTCTGGGATTGGGAGCGGACGATTATCTTTCCAAACCGTTCAGTCCGAAAGAGCTGCTGGCGAGAATCAAGGCGGTACTGAGACGGGGCAAACTGGAACAGGATCAGAACGGGCGTGACCGGGTTGTTTTCAGGAACCTGGTGATTGATGTCTCCCGACACGAAGTCTCCATTTCTGGCCAACCGGTCGCCTTCACGGCGACGGAATTCAAACTGCTTCACTTTCTGGCGACCAATGCTGGTCGGGTCTTTTCCCGCAGTCATCTGTTAAGCCGGGTGATCGGCGAAGATGCTTTTGTTTACGAGAGAAACATCGATGTGCATATTCAGTCTCTGCGAAAAAAACTGGGAGCGCTTCGCAGCATGATCGAAACGGTGCGCGGTGTGGGATATCGCTTTCGGGGTAATGTTTGACAAGCGTGATGTTGAATCAACCAGCACAAAACGATCCGGCGGGCACCTCCGCGCCCCCGTCCATATTCCATTCATCACTGCTCTGGAAAGTGTACGCTGCCCTTTCGGTTTTAATCATCCTCTCATCTTTTGGCATGGGAAGCATGATCGCCCGGAATATGGAAAAGAATGCGCTGAAAAGTATCGAAAATTCGCTGCGCACCAATGCCGTGCTGTTGAAGGAAATCGCCTATTCCTCGCTGCTGGAAAACAGGAAAGCCGATTCAAGGTTGCAAAGGCGGATTCTGTTGACAGGCCGGGAAATTGGCACACGACTGACGGTCATCCGGGCCGACGGAACCGTCATTGCCGATTCTGAAAAAGCTCCCGTCGAAATGGATAACCATGCCCAGCGTCCCGAAATACTTCGCGCGAAATCCGAGGGAACAGGAACAGCCACACGATTCAGTCACACCACCAACAGCTACCGGATGTATCTGGCAAGTTCTGTCGTCCACGGTAATCAGGTTATTGGTTACGTCCGGACGTCGCTTCCCCTGACGGTAATCGACCGACGGATGGATGAGTTGCGCTGGATTGTTTTCATGAGCACGTCCATTGCGACCTTTGTTGCCCTGATTCTCGGCCTGTTGCTTGCCCACCACATCGTCAAACCGTTGGTCGTGATGACCTCAGTTGTCAAAAAAGCAGCCCAGGATCAACCGACCGAAGAACTTGACACCATGCGCAGCGACGAAATGGGCGAATTGGCCAAGGCGTTCAATCAACTCATTGCCTACAGTCGCTCCCGTATGGAAATGCTGACAACCGACCGCAACAAACTCTCGGTGATCCTCAGCGGAATGGTTGAAGGCGTGATCGCTGTCGATCAGCAAAAACGGATTCTGCATATGAATGAAGCGGCAGGAAAACTCCTGCAGGTCAGACCACAGGAAACGCTGGAAAAACCGATCGAAACGGTGATCCCGATTCACGAATTGAAGGATATCCTGGAAGACGCCATCACGCAGCAGACCGATTTCCAGCGAAAGATCGAATTGAAAATTGCCCCCACCAAACAGCATATTGAAATGCGGGCTTCCGCCCTGCGGGATGGCAATGGGAATCTGGTTGGAGCCGTAGCAGTCCTTTATGACGTGACCAAACTCTATCAACTCGAAGCGATTCGAAGAGACTTCGTCGCCAATGCTTCGCATGAGTTGAAAACACCGGTAACAGCCATTCGAATGATCATTGAAACATTGATCGACGACGATAGCCTCACCACTGAAATGAAGAACGAATTTCTGAATCGTGTCCGAAACCAGTCAGTGCGTCTCTCCTCGATCATCAATGACCTGCTTACCCTTTCCCGTATCGAATCCCAGACCGACGGATATCAGCACAGCCGTTTCGATATGCGCAACTGCGTCCGCTCCGCTGAAGCACTCTTTTCTCCGCTGGGCAGAAAAAAGGATTTGAAAATGGAATTCACTGTGCCGGATGACGAAGTGACCATCCTGGGAAATCAGCAGGAGATCAGCGAGGTGATTGACAACCTGGTGGACAACGCATTGAAGTATTCCACGCCCGGCGGTCGAATCGATGTCTCTCTCTCCCGGCAGGAACAGAACGTCGTATTGGAAGTGGTAGATACCGGGATCGGCATCGGTGCCAAAGACCGGGAGCGAATCTTTCAACGGTTTTATCAGGTTGATAAAGTCCGTTCCCGTGAATCAGGTGGTACCGGACTGGGGCTATCTATTGTCAAACATATTGTCCAGGCCCATGGCGGTTCCATAGAAGTTGAAAGCAAACTCGGTTCAGGCAGCACTTTTCGTATCATCCTGCCATCAGCCGGTTAAGCAACGGCGATATTCAGCGGTTGCCGCACAGTTATGCCAATATTCCGATTCCGAAAATCCACGTAACGTTGCCAGAGAACATTGGTATGCGTTGTTCAAACAGGGACCGACAGGAATAAAGGAATAACTGATTGAAAAAACGGCAAGGTCTCTCCTGACGAGATTCCCTGCCGTTTCATTTTCACGCCGCTTTCTCTTTCCAGTGATACTCAGCTGGTGCGATGATTGCTCGCGAATTCAATTCGATCTGCCAAAACAGCAAACATTAGCGGGTTACGCCGAAGGCAAATCCGAATCCGAGTAGTGAAACATCTTCCGAATCATCGTCACTGACGCCGTTCCAGTATTGAGTTTCAGCAGCAACTCGTGCGAACATGTTTGAGTTGCCATCGAAAATTGGTCGACTGTACTCAAGACCCAACTGCAATTCAGAAACAGAGAAGGTTGTGTTTTCACTTTGGACCGCACCGTTTTCCAGATTGCTTTCGCTGAACAGGAACGATGTTCGTCCCAATCCGAACAGACTGAAACCACCGGCGATATTACGACGAAGTTCGGTTCCAACAACCAAACCCATCGCGTGTTGCTGGGAAAGGAAACCGGCTCCCGTAGCTTCGTCTTCACGGTATTCTGCGTAACGGAAACCACCAGAAACAAGACCGTTCAGCTTTCGTCCCAATCTGAAAGTATCGGTTACTTCCAGATCGATCAATCGCATGTGGATCTGATCGTAGCGGGTATTGTTCGGGCCGTTGGCATCAACTTCCCACCATCGTGCACGAACGCCAAGGCCATCTGCCGCCTGGTATCCGAGCCAGACACTGGGGGCACCGGTGTAATCACAGTTGGCTGTCTGGCCGTCTGTGTGGAAAGGCTTGACAAAAGAAATGCTGGCACCGCCGGTGATACCACCTTTCTTGCAGCAAGTCGAGCAGGTATCCCCCAAACAGGTGCTTCCGCATCCGAGATCGCAATCGTCGGCACAAACCGATTCGATCGCATTCTTGTAGGAAGCAAGTTCAATCTCCAGTTGCTTGATGCGCTCGTTAAAATCGGATGCCGAAGCATAATCGACAGACTGGGCCTGCGTCTGTACTGCTCCCGCCGAAATGAACAGCAGCCCGACACACATCCCTATAGACCATTTCCTCATTGCACTTCTTCCCTTTCATTGAATTCATCTTGAAATCATCAGCGTAGGCAAAACGACCAGCCGTCTCGGGCAATCTGAGACGCCTGTGGAACACACCCAGTTCAGGGACTCCCTTAGGGATGCGCTGAATGTAGTATCTCCACGCATGAAACCGATTGCTCCAAACGTAGGTATCGTCATGACTTCAGTGACAATTTAATTGAAATTCGCAGCACCAAACCAGACAGCCCAACACACACACTTTACCTATCTACCGCAGAATTCCAGTTCTTTCCCGAATGAATACGCTACCAGCCGGACGGGAGTGTTTGATGGGCCATTTCACGAAAAAACAGAACAAAACCACGATCCCTACAACGGAAATGGACTGAGCGTGCTCGGAAAACAAAGGCAACACTCGTCGTTGAACAGATTTCCGGTTTCGATGCCGCACCGTAATACTATTCAAACGCTACGCACCCACTATTGAAACAGCGACAGCGAAATGATGTTCTCAGGTTCCAGGCTGAAAAACAAATAATGCCCGACAGAGTCCTACAGGGCAGGCCGTTCGCCCCGCGAGAAGATAACACCGATCTGGTGCCCACCGAATCCGAGCGACAGTTTCAAGGCATGGCGAACAGGAAACAACCGGGGACGAGAGAGAACCGGACGAATCGTGCAGTCTGGATCGGGATTTTCCAGATTGGTGACTGGCGGTATGATTCCATCGCGCAAGGAGAGCAGCATCCAGGCCAGTTCGATACTCCCGGCTGCTCCCAAAGCATGCCCGTGCGCTCCTTTTGAAGCGGTACTCCAGGGCTGATGTTCCGGATCGCCAAAAGCAGATTCAACGGCGATCGACTCGACCAGATCATTGCTCGATGTCCCTGTCCCATGCAGGTGAAGCAGATCGATCTGTTCCGCACAGAGATGCGATTGCGCCAACAGATCCGACAATAATCGCTTCAATGTTCTCCCGGTCGGATCAAGCTGGGTCAATCCGGCTGGATCGTTGTAACTGACACCGCCCCGCCAGTGCGCATAACATTTTTCCGGACGAAACGCAGGAAGATCGTCCCGCATCAGCAAAAACATCGCCCCCCCTTCTCCGATAACAAACCCGCTCCTGTCTCTGTCGAACGGTTTGCAGGAAGCGCTCGGCGGAAGCTTTGCTGTCGCCAGAATTCCCAAACGCCTGTAGGAATGAAGAACAAACGGATTCACCGAAGCATCGACACTACCAGCCAGGGCGTAATCGCAATCCCCCTGTTCGATCAACCGGACTGCCCGTAACACCGCATCCAGTCCCGTCGCACAGGCAGAAACAGGACAGAGACATGGCCCTGTCAGTCCCAACGAGGCGCTGAGATGAGCCAATGGCCCCGATGGCCAAAGAGAAACAAAAGGGAGCGGCGAATCGCGATTCGCAGGAGGCTCACCTCCGCGATGATATTCATCGAGTGGCCCTTTACTTGTGCCAATGACGCACGCAAAACGGGGAGAGCGAAGTTGCTCGCAGTCAATAAAGCCGGCATCTTCAATCGCTTCACGGGCCACTTTCAACGCGATTGCATTGGACCGGGAAACCCTCTTCTGTTCCGGGATCCAGGAATCGGGCAGTCGAAGCGAACAAGCGGATCGGTCAGAACTGGAAAGGTGGACGGGCTGCCCGGATTGAAGTCGCTGCCAACCGGTTTCGCGCGACTCCCCCAGCGGAGACATCAATCCAATTCCAGTAACAGCCACCCCCATAAAGAATTACACCAGGAATAAAAGTGAAAACCAGTTGCCAAACCCCGTAACCGATGACAAAACAAAACCGATCCCCTTTTCAGACTTCCTGCCCGGTTTGAGCTTTTGCCGTTCAAACATCAGCAGAGACAGGTTTGTTCCATCAAACTGGATCCTGGTGCCGAACAGAAACCACGAATGCGCTCACAGGCAGTTTCAGGCTCACAAAGTCTGCGCCATCCACTTTGCCTGGCATCACAACTGTTATCTCCGATTGGCAGAGCGGCAAACGGCGAACAGTGCCCCTCCAATACCCGCTACCAGGAGCAGGACATTCACAAATGGAAAACCGGAGCCCCCGGTCGCGGCTTGAGCCAATGTCACCCACATAACATATCCTTCGACAGATACCGTAATTACAAAAGGCTTCGACCATTCGCTCACACCAGGCCCAAAGAACAAATCGATCGTGTTACTCGATGCTCAGACCGGAGCCAAAACGTGATCCTGCTGAAACAACTCGCCCATCGGAAACCGACATTGCTGAAACTGCTGTTTTGCCAGCCAAACGGTCTGCCAACTGGCGGATCGCTGTTTCATGGCCCTAGTATATTCATCCAGCCAGACCCCGTAGAAAGCATACCGTTTCGACCGATAACTAACGAGTGAATGGCTCGGTTCAGCGGAAAAATCTCCCATTAATTCATAGGCAAAAACGAGCAAACCGCGAAAATCGCTTCCGAACACCTGCTGCCACTGCTTCAACCCCTGAATATCTTCCAGAGTCGCCCAATTTTCCCACAATCGGCCCTTCAGACATTTTCGTCCTTTCACATCCACCAGAAGATTCGTCGATTCCTGGCAATAGACGATAAAATCCATCGATTTCAGGGAAACCTCTTTCAATAGCGCCCGACGGGATTCATCAACAGCCACATAGGCCGTCCGTTGCTGACGCAAATACTCCTCAAAAGCGGATTCGTAATGATTGGAACGAATCATGATCAATGGACTATCTTGAGAAAACAGCAACAGCCCGGCACTGCAAGTTCATTCGATTCAGCCGGATCACTGTGAACCGAACGACAGGAACAGAACACCAGAAAATGCCGCAATTGACGATAAACGTCACTGCCAGTATCAACAAAATATGCATTCATCGTAATAGGGCGGCGCGGGAACGTCAACTGCTGATCACTCCCCAACGACAGGCTGGCTCGCCGAAAAACGCCAAGGGAAGCGACCGGGAATCCGACAAATGCATGCCCCTTTTCGTCTCGGGGACTATTCCGGTTCTGAAATCTCTTTGAGATATTGGGACAGTTCGGATTCCAGCTGAAGCAGCGTGGACCAGTTCGGCCATGGAATGACCGCTCCCGGAGGTGCTTCATTCCGAGCCGATTTATTTTGCGGATCGTTAACTGCCCGGTGTTCGAGAACCTGCAACAGTCGGGAGTGAATGTAGTTGAGCAGATCAGCGATTTCGCTGCGTGTGGCGAGTGAATCAGAGTGCGGAACAGGCGGACGCCCCGATGGAAAGGAAAGAGCAGGATGCCCATGTTCGTCGAACAGGCCAAGCGTCTCGGACTCGTCCGTGGCTGGATTGGGTGAATCTGCCTGACTGCTTTCGTAACCTAAAGCGGTATTGCCTCCCTCTTCCAGACACTGGGAGTTGATCGACCTGATATGCTGTTCGCTGCAATACTCCTGAATTTCCTCGTGAGAGCCGTACATCAAAACACAACGGCCCAACGAAATGAGATCGCCCGGATGAAGGACGGTCATCTGTATTGGCAATCCATTCACGCGCGTCCCGTTGGTGCTGTCAAGGTCTGTCAAAATGACTTTTCCCTGATCCACCTGGATTTTCAGATGACAACGACTGATCCGCTCATCATTAAGCTGGATCGCGTTTTCGTCTTCCCGCCCGATCGTCAGGGGAGCCTGCAGGTCCGGGAAAAACTGCCCTCTTTCAAGTCCCTGACTGATCTGGAGGGAAATGGTTGGCATGTTCGT
>JALWSL010000038.1 GCA_027080405.1 Planctomycetaceae bacterium | reverse complement strand
GTCAGGCTGGCCGATATTGATGGCGATGGTTTGAAAGATATCGTCACCGGCAAGCGACACTGGGCGCACGGTCCGCACGGCGACCCTGAACCGAACGGCAATGCGGTTCTGTACTGGTTTCGATGCGAGCGTTACAAAGACGGAAAAGGCGTTCCGCGGGCAAGGTTTGTGCCTCAGCTCATTTCCAGCCGTGATGGAGTCGGTGTCGATGTGCAAGTTCACGATATGAACGGCGATTCGCTTCCTGATGTGATCGTCGGCAACAAACTCGGTGCATTCATCCATTTGCAGCGGCGGCAAAAGGTGAGTCTGGCTCAATGGAAAAAAACGCAGCCGATTCGTCGGGAATTAACCGCGAAACTGGATCATCAGGCATATAGCGATAACGACGGGAAAACGCCGGAAGAAGCGGCCAGGGCGATGACAGTGCCGGTCGGCTTTCATGTCGATTTAATTGCAGGCGAACCGAACCTGCATCAGCCGATTGCGTTCTGCTTTGACAGCAAAGGACGTATCTGGGTGGCAGAAGCACACACCTACCCGCGACGGGCGCCCGAAGGAAAGGGGAAAGATCGCATTATTGTCCTGGAAGATACCGATGGCGATGGCAAGTTTGAAAAACAGACCCTCTTCCGCGAAGGATTGAATCTCGTCAGCGGGCTGGAAGTCGGTTTCGGGGGTGTCTGGGTCGGGGCGGCTCCCTATTTCATGTTCATCCCGGATCAGAATGATGACCTCGTTCCCGATGGCCCGGAGCAGATTCTGCTTGATGGCTGGGGATATCAGGATACGCACGAAACATTGAACGCCTTCAATTGGGGGCCGGATGGCTGGTTGTATGGGTGTCATGGCGTCTTCACGCATTCCAAAATCGGCAAGCCGGGCACTCCCGATGACCAGCGAACAAGGATGAACGCCGGCGTTTGGCGCTATCATCCACTTAAACACGAATTTGAAGTTTTCGCCTGGGGAACGAGTAACCCGTGGGGTGTTGATTTCACGGATACCGGCGAGGCTTTCCTGGCCTGTTGTGTCATTCCACATGCGTTTCATGTTGTTCCGGGAGCGCGTTACCGTCGGCAAGGCGGGCGACATTTCAATCCTTACGTGTATGACGACATCAAGACGATTGCAGACCATTCGCATTATGCGGGCAACATCGGAGATCACGCTTGGTGGGGACGCAACGAAGCCGTGCATGATGATGCCACCTCACAAGCGGGCGGTGGTCATGCCCATTGCGGAGCCATGATCTATCGCGGCGATAACTGGCCCACTTCGTACCGCAATTCGCTGTTCATGTTCAACATTCATGGCAATCGGATCAATAACGATTTGCTGCGTCCCAACGGCTCCACATATATCGCTTCACACGGCCCGGATACCCTGTACGCGAATGATCCGTGGTTTCGCGGCATCAGTTTGAAAGTCGGGCCGGACGGAGCCGTTTATATGATCGACTGGTACGATAAAAACGCCTGTCATCGCACCACACCGGAAATCTGGGATCGCACCAACGGGCGACTGTATCGCGTCCGTTATGGAGATTATTCGCCAAGACCGGTGAAGCATGATCCCGATACCGCCGAGTTGATTCAGGATTTGGGGCACGAAAACTCCTGGCAAGTGACCAACGCTCGAAAAGTCCTGCAGTATCGATTCGGAAAGCTTCCCGATACCGATGCGCAGAAACAGCAGGTCATTCTTCTGCTGAAGAAAAAACTCAAAGCGGCTCCTACTGTTACGAAGAAATTGAATCTTCTCTGGACGCTGCACACTTTGAACGGGATCGATCAAACTGAAACGCTTGCGTTGCTGAAAGATTCCGAACCGATGATCCGCAGTTGGATGGTTCGCCTGGCGTCCGAATCCCGTAGCGTTTCTCCGGAGATCCTGAATCAGTTTGTGCAAATGGCGGGAAGCGAACATTCGTTTGTTGTGCGCAGGGAACTGGCCTCGGCGTTGCAGAAATTGCCCAAAGACCAGCGGTGGGATTTGGCAACCGCACTGGCGGGGCATCACGATAGCCAGTTCGACAAAATGATTCCGCTGCTCATCTGGTATGGCGTGGAACCACTCGTTGTTGAGGACACAAACCGGGCGTTGGTATTGGCACAGCAGACGCACATTCCGCTTGTGAGCAATTTCATTTTCCGTCGAGCGGCTTCTTCATCGGAATCACTTTCGCCCCTGGTCATCGCGATTCCCAAAATGAACGGAAACCACGCCAAGCAGGCCATTCTGGAACTGGCGACCGCGATGAAGAGCTTGGGCAAAGTGAAAGCGCCGGCTCAGTGGTCCGATGTCGCCGCGAAATACGCCGCCTCGCAAGATGCCCAAATACGGGCGGCTGTCCAGGCCGTTTCAGTTAAATTCGGGGACAAATCGATCTTCCCGCAACTTCGCAAAACGCTCGCCAATCGCAAACAGAATCTTGCGACGCGATTGAACGCGTTAAACATTCTTGTGCAAGGCAAAGATAAACAACTGATGCCGATTCTGCTCTCGTTACTCGATGAAGCTCCGCTCCGCACCGCCGCCTTGAAGGCGCTCTCCCGCTACAATTCCCCCAGGATTCCGCCAGCTATTTTGTCCCGAATAAAATCATGGAAACCGGATGTGCAGGCAACCGGTGTGGCAACACTCTGTTCGCGTCTTCCTTTCGCCACTGCCCTGCTCGATGCGATGCAACAGGGCGAGATCCCACGATCTTACGTGACCGCTGTGCATGTGGCGCAGCTACAACAACTGGGTGATAAAAGCCTGCTCGAAAAAGTGGAAAAGGTTTGGGGATCGATCCGGCAAACACCTGCGGAAAAACTGAAACAGATCGCCTCCCTGAAAAAAATCCTGACGCCGAAGCACCTTGCCCAGGCAGATAAATCGCAGGGGCGGGTTGTGTTCAACAAAACCTGCGGACAGTGCCATCAACTCTTTGGAGCCGGCGGCAAGGTCGGGCCGGATATCACCGGCAGTAACCGCAAAAAACTGGATTATCTGCTGGAAAACATGGTCGATCCCAACGCATTGGTCGGCAAGGATTATCAGGCCGTTTCTGTGGTCACCGTTGATGGGCGCGTCATCACCGGCCTGATCAAACAGGAGAACGATTCAGCCATCGTGCTGCAAACCGTGGAGGATCTGGTCACTGTTCCCAAAAGTGATATCGAAGAACGCTCCCGGACGGCCCAGTCGATCATGCCAGAGGGACAGTTGAAAACGCTCTCGCCCGAACAGATACGGGATTTGATTGCGTATCTGCAAAGTGATTCCCAAATCCCGTTACCCGGTCAAGGCCCCTATTTCGATGAGCAAAAAGGAATCGTTCCGGGTGCGATTGAAGGGGAAGAACTGAAGGTGGCCCAGGTAACCGATGGGTCAGCACGAACGCAGGGGATGGCGTCATTCAAGAAAGATCGCTGGAGTGGAAGCAAGCAACTCTGGTGGACAGGCGGAAAACCGGGCAGTCTCCTGACGCTGGAATTTCCCGTTGAAAAATCCGGAGTGTACGAAGTGCTGGCCGTTTTCACCAAAGCACACGATTACGGCAAGATCAAAGTGAAAATTGATGATCAACCGCATGCAACCGAATTCGATCTGTTCAACAAGCCGGATGTCATCACAACGGGAGTGGTTTCACTCGGCACGGTGAAGTTGAAAGCGGGCAAGCATCTCTTACAGGTGGAAATCACCGGGAAGCATCCGCAGGCAGCCCCCTCGTATATGTTTGGTCTCGATTATCTGTATCTGTCGCAGCAGGCGACCTCGGCTAAAGCATCTAAATCGGTTGAATCGGGCAAATCGGACAAACAGTAATACGGTAAAACGTAAAACGCGAAACAGTCAGCGAAAGAATAATCATATCCTCAGGAGAAGTTTATGTGGCCATTTGGCGGCGGAAAAGACTGGAATATTGTCGGGATCATGTTCGAAAGACCGGATTCTTATTCGATCAACGGGAATCGGGCAAAGGGGAAAAGTGCAGAGACCGTTAAAACAAAGGTCAAGGTGCACGATCGGACAATCCTCTGGGTCGTTTATGATCAAAAAGGTGGTATTGTCGAGACCGGCCCCGGCAGAGGGTCGCATCATATCTCAGCCGATAAAGTAAAGGAACTCGAAAAAGTGCTGCACACGAACCATTCCATCCGGGATGTTCTGCGCATTCTGGAATCGGGACAATCGAACAAAGCCGCCAAAAAACTGATCTGGGGTGGCTATCCGAAAAAATCTGTTTCTGAAGGATAACCCCCGGTTCATTTACCCGCTTATTGCCTGCAGCCGCCCTTATCGACTACCGCCGCAGTCAGGGTAAAGGGCTGTTGCATCACGCACCGAGACGGCCGAACTGCCGATCGAGTTCCTCACGGCTCAACACCAATGCGGTCGGACGCCCATGCGGGCAGTGGTGCGCATCCTCCACATTGTCCCGTTCAGCGAGCAGGCTCACAATTTCTTCCGGCGTCAATCTGTCTCCCGCCTTGATCGCCGCCTTGCAGGCCATCATGTGCAGCGTTTCGTCAAGCAGTTCCCGCCGGGTGACGCTGGCCGAGGAATCGAACTTCTCCGCAAAATCGCGGATGACGTCTTCAACAACATTCATGCCCAAAAAAACCGGATGACTCGAAACAGCAATCGTCCCCCGTCCGAATTCTTCGATTCCGAAGCCCAACTCCTGCAACAAGTCCCGATGATCCAACAGAAGGGCCGCCGGTTTTTCTTCCATTTCGATCGTCAGCGGCACCAACAGTTTCTGGACTTCGACGCGTCCGCCCAGGATTTTATGCCGGGATCGTTCATACAAAACACGCTCATGCAATGCGTGCTGATCGATTACCGTCAATCCCTGATCGGTACTCATGACGATGTAACAGTCATCAATTTGCAGAGCCTGTATCTGCGGACGTGTGTAGTCCAAATGGGCCCGATCAGATCGCAAGTCGGCTTCCGTCCCGATAGGAGAAGAAGGTTCCCGTGAGGCATCCGATCCATCATCGATAACGGGGCTGGATTCCGGTCGACTTTCCCGATCGCCATAAATTTCCGGCAGTGGAGATTTTGTCTGTTCAGGGCGATGTTCCCCCACTGCATCAGAAAAGGAGGGGGAATTCCCGGCTGGAGTTCCCGCATTGGGAACAGCGGTTGAGTGAACCGCCTCCGTGGAGCTCGCCAGACCGGCCTGCCTTTCAAGTTGCGTTTTTGCCCAACTGACCAGATCCTGTTCCACTTTCGCCTGTCTGCTTTCGGAATGCTGAGCAGTTTCCTGGCTGCGAGGCTCGTTCAGGGAAAGCTCACTTTGCAGATCGGATTGCAGGAACCTGGTTCGCAATGTGGAAAGCAGCAGTCGAAACAGCAACTGACCATCGCGAAATCGTACTTCCGCTTTTGTGGGATGCACATTCACATCCACCTGATCGCTGGGCATCTCCAAAAACAGAAACGCCACCGGATGCCGACCGACCATGATCAACCCCCGATACGCTTCACTGAGAGCATGTTGCAGCGAGCGATCCTGGATAAAGCGACCATTCAAAAAAAGATACTGCGATTTTCGGGTCGATTTGTTCAACGCCGGATGTCCGACATACCCCCACAGACGAACGCCGGCGTGTTCCGCCTCCACCGGGATCAGCTGGTCGACCGTTTTCGAACCGAAAAACAGACGCAAGCGTTCGAGGAGATCGGACGTGGCGGGTAGTCGATACACATTCTTGCCGTTATGAGTCAACGACATCTGCAATCGGGGACAGGCCAATGCCACCCGGGTGAACTGGTCGGAAATATAACCGAATTCGGTCCCCGGTTTTTTCAGAAAGTTGCGGCGAACCGGCGTGTTGCAAAACAGGTGACGTATTTCAATTTGCGTTCCTTGAGGCGAGCCGACCGGCTTGACTTCACCACGTTTTCCACAATCGACAGTCAGTTCCGCTCCCATCTCCTGCCCCACGCTGCGAGAGCGGATGCGAAATTTGCTCACCTCCGCGATCGAGGCCAGGGCTTCACCGCGAAAACCCATCGTCTGCACGCGGAACAGGTCGTCGGCCTGTTTCAACTTGCTGGTTGCGTGAGAGGTGACCGCCAGGGGCAAATCTTCGGGGAGGATTCCTTCGCCATCGTCAACAATACGGATCAACTCCGCACCGCCCTGTTCAATTTCAACATCGATCCGCGTACTCAGCGCATCGAGACTGTTCTCCAGCAGTTCCTTGATGACACTGGCTGGACGCTCAATCACCTCACCAGCCGCGATCTTGTTGACCACAGCCGGGCTGAGTACCTGAATTCGACTTGTCCTCTCCATAGGCTCTTTCCGCTCCTGTACGACCTGACCACCCACTGATGAAAATTTTACCCTGTCTTAGCTGGAAGGCAATTCCTTTGCAACCTTATCGGATTCTTCGTGCAAAATCACCTGCGAAGCTTCCTGTTCTCCCGGTCAATCGTGCTCGCCCGTCGAAAGTTCCGCAGCGGAGGAAGAGTCCGGGTGATGCGACGCAGGGGGAGTTTCGTCGAGACCGAATTCCTGTTTCAGTTCTTTTCTGCGAATCGCAACCTGTCGATCGAATTCACTCAACGCATCGAGTGCCCGGTCACGGGAAGTAACCAGACCGATGATGAGATACTGCGTGATCGCAAATCCGAAACAGACCCAGCCTGCCGTCCCGTCGAAAATGGCGGACAGAATGGCGAACACCGGAGAAGAGCGGTTCAGGTGCTGACACAAAACCCCCTTCAAGAAAGGGCGACACTGTTCACGCAGGCAGTTCCAAATGCCTTTTTCCCGATCATACTTCAACGCGGGCGGACCGGGATGGATGATAGCGAACAATTCCTGATCGGGCATCATTTCGATCACGCCGATCGCCATCATGATTCGCATGCCGGTAATCCACGGATTTGAAAAATCGTCTTCTGCCCCGTTCCCCAGATTCAGCAATTCCCCGAAAATGGCCATCTCCATATTTTTGGTCGCTGCCAGCAATACCAGGGAAGCCTTGAACCACTGTTCGAGATCTTTTTCCAGTTCCTCATCCAGTTCCTGCACCCGGAATATTTTCTGCATGATGAACCGAAAGACCGGAATCGCGATCAGTCCCAGAACAATGCGGAAAAAAGGACGCAAAACCGGCGCGAGGTACACCTTCATGAACCGCGGCGAGAACAGAAATCGAAACATCGACCACATGAGCAATTATCTTTTTGGCAAAGTTCCTTCTCCGTCACAACGAGTCACTTCGGGTCTCTTCCGATGCCGCGGCTGACTGGATGATCTCCCGAGAACCGGTTTGCGAATTTCCCCCCCCTGAACCTGCATTTCCCGGGAACCAAATCCAGTACACTTCCTGAACAACCTCTACACCTACGATGCCAACTGCTGACGGGCAGCCTCGTTGATTCGACGAACCATTCCGTTGAGGCCGTTTTTCCGCTGCGGGCTCAGATGCCGATCCAGACCGAGACGGTCGAAGATTTGTCGAATATCGATCGCAAGAACTTCCTCGGCTGTCTTTCCGTTATAGATCGCCATCAGAAGTGCCACCAGACCGTTGACGATCATGGCGTCACTTTCCGCCTTGATCAACATCGTGGCCGGTTCTCCGACAAATTCGACATCAAGCCAGACATTGCTCTGACAGCCATGCACAAGGTACTGCTCTGTCTTGAGCGATTCATCGATCGCAGGCAGGTCAAGCCCGAGATCAATCAGGTACTCGATCTGATCTTCCGGATCGTCCAGAAAATCAAACTCATCGATAATTTCTTCAAGACTGCTCAATATCACCGGCTCTTTTCTCAAACGATCAATCATGATGGAACTGGATACATCTCTCTATTATTACTAACGGTAAAAGGTTACGAACGGTGCGAAAACTTTTGAAAATTTCATTTTGGTTACGGCGGCCAGAATGACCCGACTCTGCTGGGTTTCACATCTTCTTGAAAAACAGAAAGTTAAAAACAGGGTACAGAAACAGGATGCAGAACAGGACTGATTCCCTATTGCAAAATCTCCAGCGTCGGGGCTTGAGGTTTGGCAAGATATTGCCGGGCGATCTCCATCGCGACATTGCTGCAAAGTTCCTGCAGATTCGTTCGCGCTGCCGATTCCTGTTTGAATAGTTCCCCGAGACGACTTTCATCGCTCTGGATGCGAATAGCCGGGTCGGAAGAAATTTCGCCCAGAAAGGGAATTCCTTTTTCCGCCGCCGTCTCCCTGGCACCACCTTTCCCAAACAGATCGCCGGTCATGTTTTCAACCATGCCGAGAATGGGGATTTTCACCTGCTGGTACATCGCGATCGCCTTGACGGCATCGAGTAAAGCGACCTTCTGAGGCGTGCAAACGACAATCGCCCCGGCGAGTGACATCATCTGGGAGAGTGTCAACGCGACATCACCGGTGCCCGGAGGCATATCGACAATCAGGTAATCGAGTTCGCCCCACTCGGTTTCTGAAATAAACTGCGTGAGCAGCTTGTGCAACATCGGGCCTCGCCAAATGACAGCGTTCTCCTCGGCGACAAGAAAACCGATCGACATCACCGCCAGGCCATCGTGCTGAACCGGGTGAATCCGTTGAATGACGGAACCATCGGTGTTCAGGTGTTCGCGAACTTCCGGTTTGCCTGTTGCCCCGAGCATGTGGGGGATGCTTGGGCCGTACACGTCGGCATCGAGCAGTCCCACCTTTGCTCCCATTGAACTCAAACCGTAGGCAAGCGAGGCGGCGACTGTGCTTTTTCCGACTCCGCCCTTCCCGCTTCCGACTGCAACAACATTTTTGACGCGCAACCCGACGCTCGCCCCGGATTCCGGCCCCTTCACATTGAGCGTACAGGTGATGGCGATTTCATCGGGCGCCCCATCAACCGTAGCGAGTTTTTCACGGATCGACCGCTCCAATTCTTCCTGATGGGGATAACCGGGAACAGGGAGTTCAACGCTGACCTCACAAACGCCACGCTCGTTCAGTGAGACGGCTTTGACAAGGTGCAGCTCACCCAGAGTCCGTTCAAATCCGGGCAGTGGGATCGAATTCAATAAATCGGGAGTTAATTGTTCAGACATTTTTTTGTTCGTATCTGGAAGGCTGTTTTTCACAACGATGCGGCCCGGTTTCCCGTGACGCAAAAAGGTGAAAAGGCCCCGACATGGAAGATTGATTCTGTTTACTGACAGCTTTCCCGATTGGCCTGTCGGGAAACTCGCTGACATAACTGACTTAGTATGCGCATTGAGACAGGTTTCTCAAGGTAGCAAAGGCACCCTACCTGCATCATCTGCCATATTATTGCCTTCTGTGCGTGATTCACCA
>JALWSL010000037.1 GCA_027080405.1 Planctomycetaceae bacterium | reverse complement strand
GTTCGTCACAATCAGCAGCCCTTCACTTTGGTCATCGAGCCGGCCGACTGGAAACAGACGGACTTTTTCGCGGGAGAACAGGTCGATCACGCGGGTTCTGCCTTGCGGATCGTGATTGGTGCAAAGTACGCCCTTTGGTTTGTTGAGCACAAAATATTTCAGTTTTTGTGGTTTGAGATTTTCGCCATCGAGTTCAATTTTCTGCTTTTTGGGATCGATATTGATGCCCGGGTTTTCGACTGGCATTCCATCAACTGTAATACGGCCTGTGCGGATCAATTCTTCACACTGACGACGCGATCCCAACCCTGCCGAGGCCAGGAATTTCTGTAAGCGGAATTCTTCCGGACTTTCCACAGGGGGGAGTTTGGAAAGTTTTTTTGCACGCATCGATTGACCACGAGAAGATGTTCGGCGGGCGCTGTCCGTTCGGGATCTGTCTTTTCGAGATCTGTTTCCCTGCCTTGTGTTACGTTT
Organism: Planctomycetaceae bacterium; assembly: GCA_027080405.1. GTDB lineage: Bacteria > Planctomycetota > Planctomycetia > Planctomycetales > Planctomycetaceae > Rubinisphaera. The sequence goes on along the minus strand of JALWSL010000037.1, from coordinate 1,839 downwards.
AACCATTTGAATTTTTCTGTTTCTGTTTTTTATTCGGTGGAGACTTCCACTTCTGTTCGTTTTGTTTCCGGTATATTAATTCTTGAAATGAGCAGTGCCGTGAAAAACATCAAACCTGCACCGACCCAGTAAGGTAAATGGATATCCTCAAAAGCGAAAAGCCAATAGCCGAACACTGGCCCGAAAATTCTGGCCAGGGAAGACATGCTCTGTCCGACTCCGAGTACGCTCCCCTGATCTGATTCACTGCTTCCCAAAGAAAGCATCGCCTGCAAGGACGGGGAAACAGCGGAGAAACCTAAAACGCTGACCGGCAAAACGAGCAAGATCAGGGTAAAGGAATTTTTATCGGCAACAGCACCGATCAGCAGCAGCCCAATCGCCAGAAGAATCGCTCCTGCGATTCCCATTTTGTATTCGCCCAGTTTGGGGATCAGCCTGCGGATAAGACCTCCCTGAAACAGCGCCAGAGTAAAGCCGATATATGCAAAAACATAAAAGTTGGAACGGGGGCTGAATCCCAATTCCTTAATAAACAGAGGAAGTGTTGTCTCAAATTGGGCAAAGGTGAATGTGGCAACGAAAATCGTGATCAACGTCAGCAGCACGGGAGGATGAGAAATCGCGATGCGCAACTCACCCAGATTCAACCAGTTTTTCCCTGCGGGAGCCGAATCTTTATGTAGTGATTCCGGCAGGCGAATGATCGCAAAAAGCAGGGCAAAACCGGAAATGGCCGCTGCGACATAGCCGGGCCACGGACTGGGAGGATCGAGAGGATTGTCACTGACAAAGGGAGCCCCGATGAGCGGGCCGAATGTGAAACCGATCCCGAAGGCAGCCCCGATCAAGGCCATTCCTTTGCCTCGCTGCGTTGTGGTGGTGATATCCGAAATGTAGGCATTGGCGGTTGAGATTGTTGCCCCGGCAACTCCGGCCCCCAATCGAGAAATAAACAGCCACGTTAACGGTGAGAGCCCTGCGATCAGCGTCTCGGCTGGATGTTGAGATATCCAGCCAAACAGGGCGTAACAGGTTGTTGAACCAGTCAGTCCCAACAGGAGAATGGGGCGGCGTCCGATACGATCGGAAATTCTTCCCCAAAGTGGTGCAAACAGAAACTGCATGGCCGAGTAGGACGCCATCAGCAGTCCGATTTCAACTTTGGTCGCCTCGTAGTAGACGCCGTAGTAGGGCAGCAGAGGCAGTACGATTCCAAAACCGAGTAAATCGATACAGACAATCAAAAAGATGATCAGCTTGGAACTTAATTTGTGGGACATTATTTTGTATCGATAAAAGAAATCATTGACAAAGTCGCGACTTCGACTCACTCTACCCAAAGACTCGCTCTACCCGAACCCCGAATAAAATCCATGCGCGGGCAGGAAGATATCCTGCATTGTCCAAACTGCGAGTCATTTCGCAAGCTCAGTGAGATTCAGAATCGATTCTGAACAAGAATACCAGAAACAAGCAACGGATCGGGCGGCAATGGAAGCATGGACCGGGTAAATCAGCGTAGGCACCCGTTCTGCTTGTCATTTATCTACCAGCAGAGCAATGACAACCGGCACACAGGAGCCCGCATGCCGCGTCGACATTATTTATCGATCAGTTGCCAATATAGTTGCTCATACCTTCCCGACGACATCCGGGTCTGTTTCCGGAGTCAGCGGATTATCCGGATCGAACCATTCATCCTTGAAGACGATCCGTTTTTTATATTTCATTGCCAGGTTGGCCGTTAATGCCATAATCGCATCTGCCATCGCGACAACTCCGTTGCATTTCAATCCTCCCTTATCTGGTGGATAGAAAATGTTGTTACGAATGCAG
>JALWSL010000036.1 GCA_027080405.1 Planctomycetaceae bacterium | reverse complement strand
TCATCTCGGTGCCGTCGCATGTTGAGGCCGAGAGATTCGCAGCCGGTTGTATCCCCAGGGCATCTTTGAAGTCCTCTTTGTTTGCATAGCCCCAACCACCGGCAAAAAGCAGACCTGCAAGAACAAAGGAAAGTTTTGCCTTTGTACCATTCTGCTGGACAGGACCACTGGCCGGATCAAACTGTTCGGCATCTTCAACTTCACCAGGGACCATGTTGGGGGCTTCTTCGAAAGCATCTATTTCCCGACTCATTTCATTCTCCTGTTCTAGTGACGATTGATTGCGTCCTGCGAAAATGATAGCGAAAATTACGACAACAAACCGGAATGGATCGAATGGCTCACGCGACTGAACAACCCAACGCGGCTGGTTTATTCAGAGCGCCGTAACCACACTGATATTCTTCAAAAGTTTTCGAGCCGTTCGCAAACTTTAACCGTTAGTTGTACGCAAGCACGGCCACGGCCCATCCCGATAGACAGACTCCGAATAAACAGGCAACGGGAGCAAGCTCAACATCCAACTATCAGAACTGCCTGCCCCTGATGCCGCTACCCATTCAGTCACCCGCCCCGAATTGATTGGACACCAGGCAGGTTCCCGAACGCACATGATACGACAGAATGGTCCATTCTGCTAAAAAGAAATGGGAAAAACAGTATAATATTTCACAATTCAGGAAACAAAAGAGACGTATCGATCCACAAAAGCCTTTCACTGTGTTTGGCAGGGGGGCATAATATGCTATGACATATACTATGACGTTTTGATTGATCGGGATAGCCGACTTTTCCGATGCGTTTGCCCTTTCGCTCGTCGTTGGCAGCGGCATCGGCGATCGTTTTGGGTGCGGAGCGTACCGGTCTGTCCAAAGATGAAAATGCCTTTTTAATGGTCTGGTTTGGAAATCCATTCATGAAGAAAATCTACAGTTTTATTTCGTTTTTTCTGTTTTGTATTACGTTTGCGAGTAATGGCCCGGTTGCAACTGCGGCGGAACCTGCCATCAAAGCACTGCTCATTACCGGGGGATGTTGTCACGATTACGATCGGCAGAAGCTGATCCTTTCCAAAGGAATTTCTGCACGAATCAATGTCGAATGGACCATCGTGCAGCAGGGAGGAAAGACGACCGATTCAAAAATCCCGGTTTATCAAAACGCAGACTGGGCAGACGGGTTCGATATCGTCGTGCATAACGAATGTTTTGCGAAAGTGAAGGATAAAAAATGGGTCGATCAAATCCTCAAGCCGCATCGTGAAGGAACGCCCGCAGTTCTGATTCACTGTGCGATGCACTGTTACCGGACGGGAGATGATCGCTGGTTCGAGTTTTGCGGGATGCAATCGCCGGGGCATGGGAAGCATTATTCCTATCTGGTCGATAACGTGAAACCCTCGCACCCGATCATGAAAGGATTCGGCAAGCAGTGGCGCGCTCCGAAGGGAGAGTTGTACCACTCAATAAAACTGTGGGATACCGCAACAGCTTTGGGGCAGGCCAAGCGGGAAAGTGATGGCGAACCGCAAATTTGTGTCTGGACGAATCGGTACCACAAAGCACGCGTGTTCGCAACAACCATCGGGCATTACAACGAAACGATGGCAGAGCCGAAGTATCTGGATATGCTCGCCAGAGGGATGCTCTGGGCGTTGGGGAAATCCGATCAGGACATCAAAAAAACATCACAAAAAACAGATGAGGAAATTTTCAAACTCGTCAACGTCCCGGTTTCTCGGGCAGTAGAGAATGTGATTGCGGGAAGTTGTTGCGGAGAAGGAAATCTGGCGTTCGGGCGCAAGACAAGTTCGAAGTCGTACCAACAGGGGCATCCAACCAACCACGCGGTTGATGGCAAGCTGAATACGCGTTTCTGTGCCAACGGAGCACAAAAGAACGAATGGTGGCAGGTCGATCTGGAAAACCCGGAGCATGTCAAATCGTTGCGCATTCACTGGGAAAGTAAAGCCGCCTACAAGTACATCGTGGAAGCTTCTGCGGATGGAAAAACATGGAAGAAAATTGTCGATGCCTCAACAAATAAAAAAAACAGACGAATCGCACCGCACAAGGTCGATTCGCCCGGGACACGATATTTGCGTATCACTTTTCTGGGAGCAAACAAAGGTCGCTGGTTCAGTTTCCGGGAATTTGAAGCCTACACCGGCGATCTGCCCAAGCTGCCGAAACAGGCACAGGAAACCGCGAATGCAGCCACGGTAAAAGATGTCCAGGCCCCAGCCGAGTTGGAAGTTCGTCTGTTTGGAACGCCGCCCGAAGTGAATTATCCCGTCTGTCTTTCCTGCGCGCCAACAGG
>JALWSL010000035.1 GCA_027080405.1 Planctomycetaceae bacterium | reverse complement strand
GAGAACAGCCTGGCCGATTCAGTCGCCTTTCTGTTTCCGGAAGCGCCACACGACTTGACCGATCAGGGAATGCCGGGTGGGCGCGCGTGGTGGCCGATCAACATGATGCAATTACAGGAGTTGATGCAGACAAACAATTTTGAGGAACTGACAGAATCGGAACCGCCAGGCATGGCGGAAGCACGGGGGCTGTTTCAGGAATTCCTGTGCGAATATCAATCCGTATCTTCCTGTTCGCTGGGCGAGATCGTCCTGGGAGGATTTTCCCAGGGAGCCATGCTGACAACCGATATCGCCTTGCGATTGCCCGATTCACCCGCAGGTCTCTGTATCTATTCGGGCAGCCTGATCTGTAAAAAGCAGTGGGAAGAACTGGCACCGGCACGGGCCGGACTTCCCGTTGTTCAGGCTCACGGAACCATGGATCCCATTCTCCCCTTTTCCGTGGCAGAGCAGTTGAGAGACCTGCTGAAAGCCGCGGGGCTGGTGGTCAATTTCCACGCTTTTCCCGGGATGCACACCATCTCCTGGGATGCCCTGGAAATGACGATCGACATGCTCAACCACCTGCTTACCCGCTAGGCAGAAACTCGGCGAAAATCGACAAAAGCCGGTTGGCTGACCTGGGATGCTTCCGTCGCCCGTCTATCGTTCATCGAGCGGCACATAGGGACGCAAATCGTACCCGATGTAGTTGGCTTTGGGCCGGATGATCTTGTTGTCTGAAATTTGTTCCAGCACATGGGCGCACCACCCGATAATCCGCGACGCAGCAAAGACGCAGGTAAACAGTTCGCCGGGGATACCCATGTAATGTTGCAGGGAGGCCGAATAGAAGTCGACATTGCATTCACGTTTGATCGCGGCAACAACGTGTTTTTCCATCTCGACGGACATGTCGTACCATTTCGGATCGCCAGTTTCGATAGAGAGCCTGCGGGAGAGTTCCTTGAGAAACTTGGCTCGTGGATCCTGTGTTTGATAAACCGCGTGGCCGAAGCCCATGAACTTCCCTTTTTTGGCACGCGTTTGAGCAACCCAGTCTTCAACTTTATCGACGGACCCAATCGCTTTGAGCGTATTGAGAACAGCCGTGTTGGCGCCACCGTGTAGCGGCCCTTTCAAAGCGCCGAGAGCTCCGGTAATGGCGGAGTACAGGTCGGTCAAGGTTGCCGCGATGACCCGAGCCGAAAACGTACTGGCACATAACCCATGCTCGGCATGCAGAATGAGAATCAAATCCATCGACTTTTCTGCATCAGGGCTCGGCTTGACACCGTTCATCATGTACATGAAATTCGCAGCGTGCGAAAGGGAAGGATCCGGTTCGATCGGTTCGTTTCCTTCCGCGATTCTTTTGATTGCCGCGACAATGGTCGATATTTTCGCAGTCAGCATGAGGGAACGTTTGCCAAACGCTTCGCTGTTGTGCTCTTCGGCACCAGGATCAAATTCACCCAGGATCGAAACAGCCGAACGGAGTTGGGCCATTGGGTGGGTTCCCTTGGGAACTTCCTTCAAATGAGCCAGCACCTCGGCTGAGAGGGCGCGTTGCTCTTTCAGACCATTCGAAAATTCTTCCAGTTGCGACTTGGTGGGCAGTTCGCCGTAGAACAGGAGGTAGGACGTTTCCTCGAACGAGCTGTGTTCGGCCAGTTCATCAATATGGTAACCACGGTACATCAAAGAGCCGGCTGCTCCGTCAACACGGGAAATTTTACTGTCGGCTGCAATAATATTTTTCAAACCCTTGGTTGCTGTGTTTTCCATTGCTGATGAATTCATAGTTAGAGGTGAACAGGATGTCAGGGAGTCAGAACCAACAACATGCGGCGCGACGATGGGAACATCCATCGGGGCTTTGAGTATAACAGAGCCAAAATAAATATCCAACGAGCAAGGCCCGATCGGCCGCTTCAATTTTCGAGATTGACTTTCCCTCCGCTTTTGTACTGTGGAAATTGTTAAAAATCGCCCCAGCCGACTCGCTTGCCGTCTGATCAGCACCGTCGGTTTTCTAACCGCGAGGGTGGCATTTTTGATGGATCGATTTCAGACGGCTGTGTTCAACGTGTGTGTAAACCTGAGTGGTGCGGATGTTGGCATGACCGAGCATTTCCTGCAGTGCCCGGATTTCTGCCCCGCCGGCGAGCATGTGTGTGGCAAAACTGTGTCTGAGTGTGTGAGGACTGACCTGTTGAGAGCATCCGATACGGGCGGCATATTTTTTTACCAGACGCCAAATGGTCAACCGCGTAATGCCGTTTCCGTTTCTGCTCAGGAACAGAAAGCCGTCCTGTGATTCTCCTTCTGCCGAGAGAGAAG
>JALWSL010000034.1 GCA_027080405.1 Planctomycetaceae bacterium | reverse complement strand
GACTGGATCGCCTTGAAAATTCCAATTTTGGGAATGATTCTTTCCAAGGCGACGACCGCGAGGGTCTGTCGAACGCTCGGCACACTGATTGCGTCGGGGGTTCCGATTCTCGAAGCGCTCTCGATTTCGCGGGACACGGCTGGGAATCATGTTTTCGTCAACGCGTTCAATCATATTTATTCAGCCATTCGGGAAGGGGAATCGATGGCGGTTCCGCTGAAGGAAACGCGAATTGTGGACGATATCGTCGTCAACATGGTGGACGTCGGTGAAGAAACGGGAGCGTTGGACAACATGCTCTACAAGGTCGCTGACATCTACGACGAAGAAGTGGAAGTGTTGGTTGAAGGTTTGATCAACATGCTCGAACCGATCATGGTCGTTGTTCTCGGATTGATCGTCGGATTTATTGTGATCGCGTTGTTCTATCCACTGATCCAGTTGATGAACGATTTGAGTTAATCGAGAAAACGGGAAGCGTGCGGGGTTCGCGAGGGCGGCCCCGCCCCTCGGCTGATCGGTCAATTTTGAACTGATTTAACTGAAGCGTTAGTTTTGAAATGTTGTTAAACAGAGGCGTCACATCAAACATTTTGGGCTTATACGAAGGAGAAGGGATATGCGTTGCAATGAACGCATTCGGTCTGAACAACGAAGCGTAAGAGCCGCTTTCACCCTGATCGAACTATTGGTCGTGATCAGTATCGTCGCGATACTCTCCGCGCTACTGCTCGGCGGGATCCAGGCGGCAACTGTCGCGGTTGCCAATACCAAAGCAGCCAACGAACTGAACAGTTTGAGTACGGGACTGGCTCAATTCCATTCAGAATTCGGCCTGTATCCCCCCAGCAGTATCAAGCTGTATGAAACCGCAGCCAATTGGTCTGGCGATGTTCGCAGTACGGCACTTATCCGCAAGTACTGGCCCGACTTCAACTTCGCGGTAGATCGAGACATCAATGGAGATGGAGATACGTCCGACACCCTGACGCTGGATGGAAGGGAATGCCTCGTTTTCTTTTTGGGAGGCATGAGTAAAAATGGAGGAGCTATCGGCTTCGCCAAGAACCCCGCCAACCCGTTCAGCCGAACGGGAAGTAATCGGGTGGGGCCGTTCCACGAATTTGTCAACAATCGGTTTGTCGATACCGATTCCGACAAGATGTCTGAATACGTCGATACCTACTCCGGCCAGACCACGCCGATTCTCTATCTGAGCAGCTACGACGGTCGCGGGTATCGGGCGGCTGATGCCACGTCTTTTCTTTCCAATGGTCCCTACTTGCAAGGTAGCGCCACGGGTACCCCGTGGAAGAGCAAAACGTATCAGTTGATTTCGCCTGGTCAGGACACACTCTACGGAACTGGCGGATGGTATGACCCCGATGGGAATGACGCGATTTCGGATGACGACAAGGACAATCTGACGAACTTTACCTCCGGACAATTGAGATAGTGTGCGGATTAAAGGCGGTTTTCGTGGTTGGGCCAGGGGGTGAATGGAAAATGATGGGGAATCGATACGTGAAAAATCAGGTTCGACCGGTTCGCTGTGCGAGCCACGTCTTGAAGGATGAGCCCCCATTCCGGTCCATTCAGCGTTCCCGGCGGACCGGTTTTTCGATGCTCGAGCTTCTTGTCGTGATCGGGATCATTGTCGCCTTGGCAGCCATGCTGTTTTCCGTACTGGGCAGAACGATGGAAAACGCCCGTATCAAAGCAACCCGCGTCACCATCATGAAGATCAACACGATTCTTCAACAACAGCGGAAAGAATTTGAACAGGCGGAAGTCAAAAATCGTACGTATCCACAAAAATCAACCTTTGGTGGATTCGGGGAACCGACCGCCGAAAAACTTTACGCCAAGAAACTGCGTATGAAACAGGCGTTTCCACAGCGTTTTGAAGACCTTGTTGGTGCCGATGGTGTCGCCGGGCAGTTTGACAGAAACGGAAGTGGCTTCGATGAAGATGGGGACGGTAACACCGATTGGGAAAATCTGGGCTCTGTCTCCCGCCCCGATCTGGAAGAGTTCGGCCAGGTGATGGCTTCAGGAGGAACGTATTCGGATGATTCGACGATCGGCAAACTGATCGCCAATAAAATATCCAAAGGAACATTCGATAAAAACAAGCATGACCCTGCGACGGAAAGTGCGGAACTGCTCTACCTGACTATCACCAGCAGTTCGTTCGGTGTGACGACAGCGGATGATGGGGAATTCAGCGCCAAGGAAATTGCGGATACCGATGGCGATGGTTTGATGGAATTTGTCGATGCGTGGGGCAAGCCTTTACGATTTTACCGCTGGCCAACACGTTTGATT
>JALWSL010000033.1 GCA_027080405.1 Planctomycetaceae bacterium | reverse complement strand
GATTGATCCAAAGTAATTCGCCCAAATTCACGGAACTGTTTTCTTCCGTCAGGCGTGACTTCACTGCAAAGCCTGTTTTTTCTCAAACAGCCCGACCTGTTTCCGGTAACGTCTCTCACACCGGAAGCCTCTGAAGTATATCAAGCTGTGATCTCTATGGGAATTCCCTTGTAAGCCGGTGTATGGGAACGCGGATCGGTATGACGGGGCACCAATACATTCGCTTCCGGATAATACATCAGGGCATTGCCCGGTTTAATGCCTGCAAATTCGTAGGCGAGAATCCCCTCCATTTCTCCCGCTTCACTTTTAATTTTCACCGATTGACGATGATGCAAACCGAGCCTGCTGAGGTCTTCCGGATGAAGCAGGATGACATCTCTGCGATCGACCCCGCGATAGACATCGTATTCTTCATAGACGACCGTATTGAACTGACCTTCACTGCGAACTGTCATCAGCCGGATTTCTCCGTCGCATCTGGCCGAGGGAAGTTTGCAGGTATGCAGTCGCGCTTTTCCTGTTGGTGTGGCAAAGCTGGGCTCATGGAAAGTTCGCCCTTCAATCTGAAACTCTTTTTTCGATTGAGCAATATCGCCAATCTGGGCGTAACCGGGAACAACTTTCGAGATCATCTCCTGAATCCGACTGGTCTGCACCATTTCACTCCATTGAACCGGTCCCTGATCTCCGAGTACTTCGTGGGCAATCTTTGCAACCACCTCGATTTCGCTTTTCAGCCCTTCAAGTCGTTTGGGGCCTCCATCACTCAGGCGAACATAGTTGAACATTGATTCCTGTGTTGTTGGATGCGGTTCTTCGTCCCGCGCCAAAACAGGCAGAATTAACGATTCATCGGCCAGACTGCAGGCATGGCCCGTATTCAACGTTGTGCTGAGCGTCACCAGCATTTCCAGATTGGAAAGCGCCTTCCGGGCGTAATTCAAATCCGGATTGGAACCATACAGATTTCCGCCCAGACAGAAACCGACTTTCAGCTTGCCCGAAGCAGCTCCTTCGACACAGGCAAGGGTATCCAGACCATCGGCTGTCGGAAGCTGAAGTCCGTACTCGCTCTGCAACGACTCAAAAATGGCATCTTTCAGTTTTGGAGTGACCCCGACAGAACCGATCCCCTGCACATTTGAATGTCCTCGAATCGGCATCATTCCCGCGCCCGGGCGACCAACCATCCCCCGCAAACAGGCGAGATTGCCAATCGCTTCGACATTTTCCACACCATGAACATGATGTGTCACGCCCATCGTCCACGAAAAGACCGTCTTGCGTGATTTTGCATACAGGCGGGCAATCCGATCAATTTCCTGCTCAGTAACGCCTGCCAATCGACTCAGTTCGGTCATTTCCTGGCGAGCGAGGTGCTCTTTCAGTTCCTCCCACCCCTCGGTATGTTTGGCAAGAAAATTTTCATCGTGGGCGTCCATTTCGACGATTCTCTTTGCGATCGCGGTCAACAACGCCAAATCGCCCCCCATATTGGGCTGCACATAAAGAGAAGCGATTTTCGAACCGAACAGCAGGCTGATCGGATCACTGGGAATGCTGAAATTGACCAAACCCGGTTCGATCACCGGATTGATCACGATCACCTCTCCCCCTTTCCGCCGAACCTGCATCAAGGTTTTTAACAGACGGGGGTGATTGCTGGCAGGGTTCCCGCCGATCAGGAAGACCAGATCCGCACTTTCCGCATCTTCAAGCGTAATCGTGGCCGTTCCCGTACCAAAAGTGTTGTTCAAACCGACTCCGCTGGCCTGGTGACAGTAGTAACTGCAATTATTGACGTTGTTGGTACCGTACAGCCGGGCAAACAATTGAAGCAGAAAACCGGCCTCATTCGAACTGCGTCCACTGAAATACCAGAATGTTTCATCCGCAGAAACAGATTTCAGCTTATCCGCAATTTTCTGAAACGCCTGCTCCCATGAGATCGGCCTGTAATAGTTTTCTCCTTTTGTGTAAAGCATGGGCTTTGTCAGCCGGCCGGCATGCTCCAACTGCCTGGGTGTGAATTGCTGCAATTGAGCAACCGAGTAGGTTTCAAAAAAATGATCAGGGATCGCCCCCTGCATATCGGCGACCATTGCCTGCAGACTTTTTTTACAGACTTCCGGGAAGGCGCCTCGTTCGTTCACCATCCCGCCCTTCTGTCCGCCCATCCCCAAGGCACAAGTTTTGCAGGCGTTTCGGGAACGCATCGCTTTCCAAAGTTTGAAAATTCCCCCCGCCTCGCGAGACTTCTTCCATGTATAAAGAATGGCCCGCCAACCGCCTGCAGATTTGACCGGTTTCATTTCAGAAAATCCTTTGCTCACTCAAATGTGCCCCGAATGTGCCCTGAACGTGTATCAATCGCGTCTCTTTCCCGGTTTCGCCTCTTTCCCGTTTTCCCGGTCGCTGTTTCGAGTTGTACCACAACCACCTGCAAAGGACTATGTCAGGAACAAACGGGGGCCAGGAACAAACGGGAAAGACCAGCAGGTGAAAAGATCGACCTGCCTGCTGGCTATCGTATCGCTGATTCTACTCCCAGCGCTTAAACAAAACAGGAATCAAAATGCAACCAGCCATCCGATTGAAACTCAAATCTCCTTGAGATGTTGAAGCCCGACAGAAGGCAGCACTGCATATCCACGACTTATCCACTACCATTTTCCGGTTTCGCATCCTTTCATAATCAACAAATCTCCCGTAATATACCACTGATCCGGCTAAAACCAAACCATCGTGAAAAATGTGAAATTCGATTATGAACCCACTCATCACCTTGCTCATCGGGATGGCAATCGTCATTGGGATGATTGTCGTGTTGCGCATAGGCGCTTTTCTTTCGTTGATAACCGCGGCGATTGTGGTCAGCTTGCTGGCTCCGGGCGGTTGGGTCAGTCTCTCCGAAAAAGGCGAATGGGTGACCAGTGTTTCCGACGTGGCAACCGCCTTTGGAACGACTGCCGGAAAAATAGGCATCGTGATAGCGGCGGCAACGATCATCGGTAAGTGTTTGATGGAAAGTGGGGCCGCGGATCGCATCGTGCGGGCAACATTGGGTTTCCTCGGCGTAAAACGGGGGGGACTGGCTCTGCTTTCTTCCGGCTTTGTTCTTTCAATTCCCGTGTTTTTCGATACTGTGTTCTATTTGCTGGTCCCTCTGGCCCGTTCGATGTACAAGCGGACTGGAGAGGGCTACACCCGTTATCTGGTTGCCATCGCAGCCGGTGCAGTCATTACACACACCTTGGTGCCTCCCACACCCGGCCCGTTGTTCATGGCTGAAGAACTGGGAATCGATTTGGCGACAATGATTCTGGCTGGGGCAGCGGTCGGAATTCCATGCGCTTTGCTTGGGCTTGCTTTTGCCTACTGGATCGACTCGAAAACCGACTTCCCGGTACGCCCCATGCCGGGGGCGGAAGATGTCCCTGAAATTGACGAAGACCAGCTTCCGGGATTGTTCGCTTCGCTGCTGCCTATTGCGTTACCGGTGCTACTGATAGCCGGAGTTGCTTTTGGCAGGCCGTTTTTCGAGATCGAGGGACAGGTTCCTTCAACAATGTGGAAAATTTTTCTGATCTTCGGAGACAAGAACGTTGCCATGCTGATCTCCACTTTTGTCGCCATGGGAGTCTATTATCGCCAACATCGCCCCTCGCTCTCTCAAATGGGAACCGTTGCAGAAACGGCGTTAAAAAGTGGCGGACTGATTATCCTTATCACATCAGCGGGGGGAGCCTTTGGAGCCATGCTGCAAAAGGCCCGTGTCGGCGATGCCGTCCAGGAAATATTTGCAGGGGAGGCAACGACACATGCCTTGCTTCTGATGGGCATTGGCTACGGACTCGCTTTTATGATGAAAATTGCACAAGGTTCGGGCACCGTCGCGATGATTACGGCAGCTTCAATGCTTGCCTCGATGCTTCCCGCCTCGGCAGAGCTATCGATTCACCCGGTCTATCTTGCCATGTCGGTCGGGTTCGGCTCGCTGGGGCTTTCCTGGATGAACGACAGCGGTTTCTGGGTCTTTTCGCAAATGGGAGGATTGACTGAATGGGAAAGTATCCGCACCTGGACCGCATTGTTGACACTCTTGAGCGTTTACGGGTTCGCAATGACCTGCATCCTGGCAACAATTTTCCCTGCGGTTTGAAAGTCTCGGCAAATGACTCGCCACGCTAACAGCAGCCTGTGGCAGAGGAGGTTATGGCAGAACAGGTTCTGGTGAACAGTCACATCAGATTGCAGATGCAAGACAAACTTCGCCCGTACCACTCTACTACAAAAACGTCAGTGGGCTATAAAACCATCAGCAGGTAACTTCCCGATGGATGATGTCCGATGATGCTCGTCGATAAATGATAAATGCTGCCGGCATGCTGACAGATCACGATGGCACACCAGTTAGGGACTGGTGATTGTTTCATCCAGATTCATCACCGCACGGGCCACCAGTTCCCAAGCGGCTAACTCATTGGAGGCTTCCTTTTCGTCAAGGATCTCCGCTGCTTTTAATTCTGATTGTTTCAGCCGTTGCAGTTGGGATTGATAAAAATGAACCAGCATCTCCAGTTCCCGTTCGCTGGGGGGACGGGTCAACAGTCTGCGAAACAGGAAGCGGGCTCGTTGCCGAGTCAGTTCTTCCTTTGGAAGGTCTTCGTCTCTGTTTTCGTTGACGGTCATGCGAGCCAGCGCAACTGCCATCTCCAGATACATTTCATCATTGAGTAACGTCAACGCCTGCAGGGGTGTGTTGCTGCGGTCTCTGCGAACGGTGCAGGTTTCGCCGGTGGGCGCATCGAATGTTGTGAACGCGGCAAATGGTGCGGTTCGTTTGCTGAATGTGTAAAGAGAACGACGATAACGGTCTTCTCCAGTTGAAACAGGCCATTTCATATTCCCGTAAGCCAATGCGGTGACGCTGGCCGGTTGCGGCGGATAGACACTCGGACCGTACATTTTTTTCGAAAGCAGCCCACTTGCACTGAGTAATAAATCCCGAATCGTTTCCGCATCGAGGCGAAACCGTGGGCCGCGTGCCAACAGGCGATTGTCAGGATCGATCCGATGCAGTTTTTCACCGACCTGCGCACTTTGTCGATAGGTCGCCGAATTGACAATCAACCGATGCAATTTTTTTCTCGACCACCCCCGTTTGACAAATTCAGTCGCCAGCCAGTCCAGAAGTTGCGGGTGCGTGGGGGGATCGGCCTGAGTGCCGAAGTCGTCGGGTGAACGAACGATGCCATTGCCGAAAAATGCCTGCCATTGCCGATTGACAACCACACGGGCAACAAGCGGATTCTTTTCGCTCACCAACCATCTGGCCAAGGCAAGACGGTTGGCCGCCTCCCCTTTGTCAAGTGGCGGAAAGAGCGCAGGAACCCCGGGCGTCACTTCCTCCTTAATACTCAGATACTCCCCACGATGATGTCGATGCGTTTTCCGGGGGTTATCTTTCGGTCTTTCCCGCAGCACCATTGTCGTCGGGTTTTTCGGAAGTTTCGCGCGAATCGCGTCGATCTTTTTCCGAGCGTCTGCCAGTTCCGGAGCAACAAGCAAAAATTCCCGGCGTAGTTTTTCCCGCTCTTTTTCCGTAAGAGAATCGCTATCACGGGTGAGCAGTTCTTCAATTTCAACCGGATATTTTTTCGCGGTCACAGGTTTTTTCTGTGTGGTGACAGAAAAACGGAAACGCCCCAAACTCGCCGCAAAATGCCTTTCAAACAGCATCGAAATGGCAAGCGTTCCTTCCGGCGGGATCGGTTTTTTGAAGAGGAGAACAAGATGGTTTGCTTCCCCTTCCTTTCCCGAAGTTGACCAGCCGGTTGAACCATCGCCATCGAACACGTTTTTCGCATCTGCTTTTCCGTTGCCGATACTGATCTTCCCGAAACTGACCGAACCGTCCGCAAACGGTGCCGGCTGTTTGTTGTGTCTTGCCGTCAATTCACTCAAAAAGAAATCACCCTTGCGGCCTTCATAATACGCTCGACCCGGCCCTCGCGCGGGAAGTCTGTCATCGGGCAGAACTTCCAGTCGAATCGCAGTAATCGGTTGGGAAATTCCATCAAGCGGGAAGACCAACTCAAACAGATCCCGCTTGGTGATATCGCCAGTTGAAAAGATCGAGCCATCTTCAAGTATTTCGAGTCGCGGCAAATTTGTTTTCATTTCTGTTGGCCGAATCGTCTGCCATTTGACGGCCAGTTTTCTTTGTTTATCAAGCCATTGTTGATATTTCTGCTCCAGGTGTTTCTTCCTGTTTTCAGCGGTCGGCTTTTCATTCGCTGCTGCAGGGAACTGGCCCGGCAACTCTGCGATGGCCTTGTCGAGTTCTGCCCGTATTTCTTTGCGCTTTCGTTCCACGACCGGGTCGGGCACGATCTGGTCCGGCTCATCGGCATTGTTCATTAGCGCCATCAGGCGATAATAATCGGTATGGGAGATCGGATCGTATTTATGGCTGTGACACTGACAACAGCCGGTCGTCAGCCCCAGCCAAACCGTTCCCGTTGTCGCAACGCGATCGACCATCGCATAAAAACGGTATTCGAGCGGATCGATTCCTCCTTCTTCGTTCAGCATGGTGTTTCGGTGGAAACCGGTAGCGATATGCTGCTCCAACGTCGCATTGGGGAGCATGTCTCCTGCCAACTGTTCAATCGTGAACTGATCGAAAGGCATATCCGCATTGATCGCTTTAATCACCCAGTCCCGATAAGGCCAGATCGATCGCGCGCGATCCTTTTCATAACCGTTGGTATCCGCATAGCGGGCCAGATCGAGCCACAATCGCGCCCAACGTTCGCCGTACTGCGGGGAATCAAGCAGATGATCCACCAGTTTCTCATAAGCCTGCGGATCGTTACTGTTGACAAACCGATCCGCCTGCTCAGGTGTGGGCGGCAGGCCGATCAAATCAAGATACAACCGCCGTACCAGCGTGTAGCGCCCCGCCTGCTTTGCCGGAGCAAGGCCCTCTTTTTCAAGGCGAGCCAATACAAAATAATCGATCTCATTTCGCGGCCATTTTTTATTCTGAACCACAGGCCGTTTCGGCTGCCTGGGTGGAATAAAGGCCCAATGTTCCCTGTATTCGGCTCCCTGCTGAATCCATTGTTTGAGAAGTTCCTTTTCTTCGTCTTCCAATTGGTCATGCGAACCGGCCGGAGGCATGATCAGTTCAGGATCGTCCGAATAAATCCGTTCAATCAAACCGCTTTCTTCCGGTTTGCCAGGGACAATCGCCTCGGATTCGATCGCAGAAGCAGAAAGGTCCAATCGCAAACCGGCTTCTCGATGTTCTTCATCCGGCCCATGACAGGTGAAACACTTGCGGGCCAGAATCGGTTGAATCTGCCGACTGAAATCGATTCCGTTTTCAGCAGCAAGTAGAGCGTCCCAACTTTGCCACAGGATGCAGCAGGCAAACAGAACCGACACCGAAGAACGAAATCGCGAAAATCCGGGATAATAGATGCTTTTCATTGTGATTCAGGCCGGTAACAAAGAAGATGCTAACAAGCGGAAAGTTGCAGGCGGGACAGCGTGTAATTTTACCAAAATAACAGGGTAAAATCAAGAAAATAGTGAATGCACCAACTCGTTCGAGCCGACCACAGGTGATCAATATCAGGCAATGAGGTCTGTCAATGAAGCTGATCAATGAAGCGCAGGTATTCCGCTTCAAGCATTTTCATTTTGTTGCGAGTGCCGAAGCTGTTGTGAAAATCGTCCAGTCTCTGTGCCGCGGTGTACTTGCCGAGTAACGGACGACCGGCCACTCGCTTCAGATACCTGGCATACTCGGAGGATCGCGTTTCCATTAAAAAGAAACTGAACGCCCACGCTTCGCTGTAGGCATCAAGAGTTTGTGTTTGAAAAAGGCGGTCGCTCGCAATGAATTTCTCCAACGAATCATTGTATCGCCGCTGCTTGACATAATTGCCAAACCAGACAAACCGTTCCCGATTGATTCTCGATGAAGCCGCCCCGGTTTTTGAAGCCGAGCGGGATTCAGGATGTTCAAACACCATCGCCAATCCTTCGACAAGCCAACGAGGCGTTTCCGCCAATCTCGAATGCAACCCGAGATTGAAAGCGACCTGATGCGTCGCTTCATGAATGATCGTATCGCGCAACGAACTCGATGTGTCTGCCTTGGCGAAAGAGGAACTGTCAAAGGAACCGGGAAATCCCATGTTTGCTGTCTGTCTGGATGTCGCCGGATCGAACAAGGCAATCCGGTTTGTCTTTATCTGATAATAACCAGCCAATCCGCGCGTGTTCGTAATTCCGTCTGCGTTTGCGTATTTCACGAACCGGGTATGATCAGGAAAAATGATCGCGACCAACGGGAATTCCAGCGGTTTGATTACGAAGCCCCGCGTCGAAAAGTAGACGTACATTTCGCGGTAAAGCTGTTCAAACAACTTGCCATATTTTTTCCCGTATCCTGGAGCCGCACAGACGAGGTAATGCGTTGTGCCGATAATCTCGAACTCTTTTCCCAGTTCCAGACGCAAATGCGAACGCATTTCCGCCGCAGAGTACGGCTTGAAATTGTTGGCCATTCGCTTAAAACCGGTGACCGCCTTGAACGGAAACGATTTCATCTTCCCGTCACGTTCCAGCAGCCAACAGTAATCATCGTTATGAACAATTTCTTTTCCGATGTATGTTTCTTTATTTGTTTGAATCTTCAACAACGGAGTCGCTGCCTGTGCCCAGGAGCAGAGAATCAGCACAATACCTGTAGCTACTGGAATGGATGGCAATTCTGGTCGCATGAGATTCTCCCCAAAGCGATAAATCCGGGGTGTTCAAAAGCCGACTGAAGCAGGCGCACAACAGCCGTACCACTCGTTTTCAAGATAGAGTCCTGATGCTCAAACATAGTCTATCGAACGGGATGCGGACGAAAATTTCCTGTCGCTTGAGTTTAAAAAGTTGATAACTCGACGAAGAAGGATTCCGGAAACCGACAATGATGCCCAAAAGCATCATCGGGCAGCTAAATCGAACAAAAAAACATGAAAAATCAGAAGTCGTAGCACAGCAGCCCATGTTCAGGACAAATTGCTTTATCTGCCTTGGCTCGCTTCCCGGTTTGTTCCTTGGTAAACTCATCGTAACCGGACAGGAATGACTGCGATCCTTTTGAGCCAATAGAGCCACTCTGTGACAGAGGTTCCTGCGTGGGTTCCCGTTTTATATCCCCGGAAACCGGTCGTCCAAAGTCGGCTGGAATACCAGAACCAGATGTCACACCTCAAGATACGTCAAGATACATACCGTTAGCCAAGCATGATGAGCACACCTGAAAAAAGTGATTTGATCGACCAGGAAATTGAATTCGATCCCGTGGAGGACGCCATCCAGGCGATTCGTGAAGGGCGAATGGTC